>NZ_JBEOUR010000015.1:0-53458 GCF_040302605.1 Microbacterium sp. NPDC097977 | reverse complement strand
AGGCGCCGTACTCAGCGCCGATGTCCAGTGTTTGACGATGCCGACGACGCGGTAGTCACCATTCGGACTCATCGCCTCTCCTGCCAGGAGGAGGTTGTTGTCCCGGTCCTCATCGGCGAGAATTTCGTCCGCACGTCGGAGCATGGCCGGGGTGTTCTGCGAGTGGACAACGACGAGGTAAGGGCCCAGAAGCGGCCCCAGCTCAGCATCAACGCGATCGACATCAGTGGCCGCGACAACGACTGCGAAATGCTCGGCGTCGTCCACCACGACGAAATGCAATGCTGCTTCTTTCTCGACCAGCTCCCCAGCGACCGACCGAGCGAGGGAGAGATCGATCCCGGCCCGGCTGCCAGCAGCGGAAGGCAAAGACAGAAGAGCCTGCGTACCCAATGACGGCGGCGGCGTAAGGACTGCGGCATCCTCAGCTACCGGAATGATGTCCCGGACCGCGACAGCTCCCTCGCGGACCCACACTCCTCGCACCTCGACGTGGCCGTGGGCCAAGCGACCGAGATCTGAAGTTGCTTCCAGGTGAATCCTGGCATCGTCCATAGCAAGGCGGGTCTCGGGTGATAGCGAGACCACCGGAATCAACCACGAGTTGGGTTCGTCTTGCCGGACGAGTCCGCGGACTGCAATGGTGTCCCCCACTGTCGCCTCTCTCGACATGTCTGACATCGTCACCATCTCCTTTCCTCGCACCGACGCTGGTGCAAGACCCTCCCAAGGTCCCACCGCTACCGTTCGGAGACGAGTTCTGGTCTTATTGACCACGCCCGAATGAAACACTGACGGCAACGAGCCTTCATCCTCCACGCCCACCGCGAGATCGTCTGTAGGCCATCTGGGGGACAGGATTCTCGCGAGCCGGCCTCATCGGCTCGTGCGCCACTGAATACACCAGTACCGTCCTTCGATGGAGGAGAACCAGCCGACGACGTATGCCGGTATGTAGCGCTGCTGGCCGAGATGTCGGTGCTCGGGCACGAGACTCAGCAGGTGCGTCGGGCTTCGGTTTCCCTCTTCCGAAACGAAAGAACCGGACAGTCGTGCGGAGCGCCTTTCAGCGCGCGGCTGCAGCTCAGGGCACGGCGACGAACCGCACCAGCGCCGGGTCGACCCGCAACCGGATCCGGTCGCCGACCGCCAGCCCTCCGGCAGCATCCAGCGACAGGTCGACCGCACCGGCATCCGTGTGCACGCGCGCGCCGCCCAGCGTGGGCTCGATGCGCGTCACCTCGGCCGGCCATGACTCCGGGCCCGCCTCGGCGACCCGCACATCGCCCGGCCGGAAGACCGCGGCAAGCCCAGCACCATCCGTCGCAGCGAGAGCACGCGACGCCGGATCGTCACTGGTCAGCAGCACCTCACGGCAGCGCCACGCACCCTCGCTCGCGATGCCCACCAGACGGTTGACCCCGGCGATCGAGGCGACGAAACCGGATGCCGGGGCGGCGAGCACCTCGCGCACCGGCCCCGACTGGGTGACGCGGCCCGCCTCGACGACGAGCAGCCGGTCGGCGAGGGCGACGGCATCCGCAGCATCGTGCGTGACCGCGACGGTCGTGGTCGAGGCGAGCTGGTCGCGCAGCATCCGCCTGATGTCTCCGGCCGTCTCGGGGTCGAGGGCGACGAGCGGCTCGTCGAGCAGCACGACGCGAGGCGATGCGGCGAGCGCCCGAGCGACGGCGACGCGCTGCTGCTCCCCTCCGGACAGCTCGTGCGGCATCCGCCCTCCGGAGCCGGGGAGCCCGACCCGCGCGAGCCAGTCGTCGGCACCGGCTCGCGCCGCACGAGCCTCGACGCCCGCGGCACGCGGCCCGAACGCCACGTTCTCGCGCACCGACAGATGGGGGAACAGCCGCGGCTTCTGCCCCAGCAGCACGACACCGCGGCGCATCGGCTCGGTGCGCACCCGTGGCTTCGCGACGCGGTCGACGACTCGACCTTCGACCGAGATCTCTCCGCCGCCCAGCGGCTCGAGCCCGGCGAGCGCCTGCAGCAGCGTCGACTTGCCCGCGCCGCTCGGCCCCATCACCGCGACCGTCTCCCCCGTCTGCACCTGCAGCGAGACATCGACCGTGAAGTGCTCCCGAGGCACGACCACCTGGGCGCGCAGGCCCTCCACGGCGCTCATCGCGCGGCCCCCGGACGCCAGCCGCGCACCAGCAGCAGCACGAGGATCGCGGTGGCGAGCAGCAGCAGCGCGAGGGCGACCGCCGCGCCCTGGGTGACTCCCGCGCCGTTGAAGGCCGTGTAGATCGCCAGGGGCATCGTCTGGGTGACACCCGGGCGGTTGCCCGCGAACAGCGCGGTCGCTCCGAACTCGCCGATGGCCCTGGCGAAGCACAGCACCACACCGGCGACGATCCCCGGTGCGGCGAGCGGCAGGGTGATGCGGCGCAGGATCGTCCAGCGCCCGGCGCCGAGGGCGGCTGCGGTGCGCTCGTAGTCGACACCCGACGTGCGAACGGCCCCCTCGACCGCGAGCACCAGGAACGGCAGCGCCACGAAGGTCTGTGCGAGGATGACGGCCGTCGTGCTGAACGACAGTCCGAGCCCGCCGAGCCATCCCGCCCGCCCGAACAGGTAGAGCAGGGCGATGCCGCCGACCATGGGCGGCAGGACGAGGGGGATCGTGACGGCCGCGCGCAGCACCGCGGCGAGGCGCGGGCCCGAACGAGCGATCGTCAGCGCCAGGGGAACGCCGATCGCGATGCACAGCAGGGTGGCGATGAGACCGGTGCCCAGCGACAGCAGCAGCGCCGAGCGCGCGGACTCCGACGTGACGTCGGCGATGAACGTCGACCACTCGACACGGGCGACCAGGGCCGCGAGCGGGAGGATGAGGAACGCGAGACCGATCAGGGCGGGGATGGCCAGGGCACGCGGCGCGTATCCGCGCGCTCCGGCGGCGCTCACGGTGCGCCGAACCCGAAGTCTGCCAGGATGCGCTGACCCTCGTCGGAGAGCACGAAGGCGACGAACGCCTCGGCGGCCGCGGGGTTCTGCGCCTCGGACAGCGCGGCGATCGGATAGTGGTTGACGACCTCGCCTGCACCGTCGGGCACGATCACCTCGACATCGTCGCGGTCGATCACATCGGTCGCGTACACGAGGCCCGCGTCCGCTTCGCCGGCCGCGACCTTGGTGAGCACGGCAGTGACGTTCTGCTCGAGGCTCGACGCCTCGACCGCGACACCGGCGTTCGAGAGCAGCGTGGCGGATGCGGCCCCGCACGGCACCTCGGGGGCGCACAGCACGGTGGTGACGTCGGCCAGGTCGGCGAGCGTCTCGACGCCGCCGGGGTTGCCCGTCGACACGGCGATCACGAGCGTGTTGGACGCGAACAGCGTCGGATCGACCGCGGCATCCTCGAGCTTCTGCATGTTGGCCTCGTCGGCCGACGCGAACACGTCGGCCGGGGCGCCCTCGCGCAGCTGCGTGACCAGCGTGGAGGAGCCGTCGTACACACCGCTGACGTCCACGTCGGGGTTCGCCTCGGTGAACGCCGCACCGATCTCGTCGAACGCGCCCGAGAGCGACGCCGCCGCGTAGACCGTGAGCTTGCCGTTCACGGTGCTCCCGGATGCGTCGGCGGTGGCGGTCGGCGTCGGCGACTCCGCACCGGCAGCGCACCCCGTGAGGGTGAGAGCCGCGGCGGTCAGGGCGACCATGACGATACGGCGGAGACGGCGGTTCATGGGTCAGCCCTTCGGCACTTCGACGACGACGTTCGTCGCCTTCACGGATGCGGTGGCGAGCGAGCCCACCTCGAGCTGCAGTTCGCGGGCGGCCTCGGCCGACATGAGCGACACGACGCGGTGGGGTCCGGACTGCAGGTCGACCTGTGCCATGACCCCGTCGATCTGCACACGGGTCACGATGCCGACGAAGCGATTGCGAGCGCTCGAGAGCGCATGGTTCGACTCCTGCGCCTCCTCGGCGAGCGCCACGGCGCGTGCGGCGAGCGCGTCTCCGGGGATCTCGGCCGGAACGGCGTCGGTCGTGGGCAGCAGACCCTGATCGATCCAGCGCCGCACCGTGTCGTCGCTCACGCCGAGCAGCTGTGCCGCGCGCGCGATCCGAAAGTTCTGCATGCGTGAACAGTACCGCAGAAGCGGATGCTCAGACAGTAAACAACCGCATTCGCGGAGGCGCGATGCTCGCCGAGCATCAGCCGCCTCCGAACTCCCAGCGAATCCCCGTGCGTCCGCTGCAACGGCGAGTCCCGGGCATAGCCTGGGGGCATGCAGCCGCTTGTCGCCCCCGCGCCCGCTCTCGACCCGGCCGAACTGGTCCGCACCGCCCGGCACGCGGTGCTCGCCGGCATCGGAGAAGAGGGACAGCGCCGCCTCGCCGCCGCCCACGTGACCGTCGTCGGCGCGGGCGGCATCGGCTCCCCCGTGCTCCTCGCACTGGCCGCCGCAGGGGTGGGCAGCATCACGGTGATCGACGACGACATCGTGGAACTGACGAATCTGCAGCGCCAGCTCGCCCACCGCGTCGAAGACATCGGCAGACCCAAGACCACCTCGGCGGCGCGCGCGATCACCGCGCTGTCGCCCGGGGCAGAGGTCGTCACCGCAGCCGAGCGGCTCGACTCCGAGAACGCCGAGCGCCTGTTCGCCGGGGCGGACATCGTGGTCGACACGAGCGACTCCTTCGCGACCCGACGCGATGTCGCCGCCGCGACCGAAGCCCTCGGCATCCCCCTCGTGTGGGGCGCCGTGCAGGAGTGGCACGCACAGGCGACCGTGTTCTGGTCGGATCCGCCGACAGCGGCGCCGGTGGTCCTGACCGACCTCTTCCCCCTCGGCACAGAGGGCGAGCCGCCGAGCTGCGCACAGGTCGGCGTGCTCGGGGCCCTGTGCGTGCAGGTGGGCGGGATGCTGGCGGGCGAGGTCGTGAAGCTCATCACCGGCGCCGGGGAGCCGCTGCTCGGTCGCCTCGCGATGATCGACGCCCTCACGGCGCGACAGCACGAGATCGCGATCCGTTCGTCGGTGGCGGCATGAGCGCCGCGAACGGCAGCCGCCGGACGGTCGAGGAGCAGCTCGCCCTGGTTCTCGATGCCGCGCTCGTCCTCCCGACCGAGACCCGTGCCGTGCGAGAGGCCGCACGGCGCACCCTCGCGGAACCCGCGACGGCGGCGCACGACATCCCGCTCTTCGACAACTCGGCGATGGACGGCTTCGCGGTGCGCGCAGCCGACGTCGCCGCAGCATCCGCCGAGAACCCGGTGGTGCTGCGCGTGGTCGCCGATCTGCCCGCCGGGGTCTCCGACGATCCGCCTCTGGATGCCGGTGACGCGGCGCGGATCATGACGGGCTCCCCGACGCCGAGCGCCGCTGATGCGATCGTGCCGTTCGAGGACACCGCCGGAGGACTCGCCGACTCGCTCGGCGAGGTGCGAGTGCTGCGCGCACCGGCGACACCGGGAGCCTTCGTGCGCCGTCGCGGCGCCGACCTGCACGCGGGGGACGCCGTCGTTCTCGCGGGCGAGCGCCTCGGAGCGTTCCAGCTCGCGGCCGCCGTCGCCGCCGGTGTGGACACCGTCTCGGTGACGCGGGCACCGCGCGTGGCCGTGGTCTCGACGGGCAGCGAACTGCTGTCACCGGGTGAGCCCGCCGCGCGTGGCCGCATCCCCGACTCGAACGGCCCCCTGCTCGAACTGCTCGTCGCGGATGCCGATTCCGAGGTCGTCCTCGTGACGCGTGTCGCCGACGACGCCGACGCCGTGCGCGCCGTCACCGCGACCGCCGTCGAACGCGGCGCCGATGTGATCGTCTTCACGGGCGGCGTCAGCGCCGGGGCCTACGAACCGGTGCGCGGCGCCTTCGACGGACGGGGGGCCGTCGAGTTCGCGAGCGTCGCGATGCAGCCGGGCAAACCGCAGGCGTTCGGGGCGCTCGACTCCGGGACGCTCGTGTTCGGGCTGCCCGGCAATCCGGTCAGCGTCGCCGTCTCCTTCGAGGTGTTCGTGCGGCCCGCTCTGCTCGCGCTGCAGGGGCGCACCGAGATCCATCGCGCCCGCGCATCCTTCACGGCGGATGCGGCGTGGACGACCCCGCCCGGACGCCGCCAGTACCTTCCCGCCGTCGTCGACCTCGCGACCCGCACCGTGCGCCCTGCCACCGCCGGCGGCTCGGGATCGCACCTCGCCGGCGGTCTCGCCAGGGCGCACGCGTTCGCGATCGTGCCGGCCGAGGTCGAGGCCGTCGCCGTGGGCGACGTGATCGATGTCATGCTGGTCGAATGAGTTTCACGCACCTCGACTCGTCCGGCCACGCGCACATGGTCGACGTGACCGGCAAGCAGCCGACCGTCCGCACCGCGACCGCGCGAGGATTCGTGCGCTGCAGTCCAGAGGTCATCGCGGCGCTGCGTGACGGCACCGCTCCCAAGGGCGACGTGCTCGCGGTCGCCCGCATCGCCGGCATCCAGGCGGCGAAGTCGACCCCGACGCTGCTGCCGCTCGCTCACGTGATCGGGGTGCACCGAGCCGGCGTCGAGCTCGACGTCGTCGACGACGGCGTGCACGTCGAGGCGACGGTCGGCACCGCCGACCGCACCGGCGTCGAGATGGAGGCCCTCACGGCCGTGTCGGTGAGCGCCCTGGCGATCGTCGACATGATCAAGGGGATGGACCGCTCGGTGGTCATCGAGGATGTGCGCATCGTCGCCAAGTCGGGCGGGCGCTCCGGCGACTGGGTGCGCGAGGGAGAGACCCGATGACCGCGATCCGGGTGCGCTACTTCGCCGCCGCCGCCGAGGCCGCGGGTGTCGACTCCGAGGAACGCGGCGAGCGCTCGCTGGCAGAGCTCCGCCTGGCGGTCATGGCCGAGCATCCGGATCTCGCCGACATCCTGCCGCGCTGTGCGGTCATGGTCGACGGCGTGCGTCGCGACGATGACCACGCCCTCGACGACGCCCAGCTGATCGACGTGCTCCCGCCCTTCGCCGGCGGCTGAGCGTCGCGCGAAGCTCGCGCAGCGCCGCGCCACACGGCGTGCGCACGGCGTGCGCACGGCTCCGGCTCAGCCGCCGATGCCCTTCCACGACGTGGTGCCGTCGGATTCGACCTGACGCTTCCACACCGGCAACGACGTCTTGATGTCCTCGATGACCGCGCGGCAGACGGCGAACGCCTCGGCCCGGTGCTCGGCGGCGACGGCGATCACGACGGCCGCGTCGCCCACATCGAGCCGGCCGATGCGGTGACTCACGGCGACGACGACCCTCGCGTCGCCGACGGCATCCGCTGCGGCATTCTGCGCGATCGTCTGCAGCGCCGTCTCGGCGTCGGGGTGCGAGCTGTACTCGAGCCCCACGACCGGGGTCTGCGCATCCGGGTCGTTGTCGCGCACCCGGCCGATGAACGTCGTGACTCCGCCGAGCGCGGGGTCGTCCACCGCCGCCAGGTGCGTCTCGACATCGAGCGGCTCGGTGGAGATGGCGGCGATCCGTACCTCGTTCACGAGTGGTCACCGCCCTCGACCTGGTCGACGACGTGTCTCGCGACGGTCAGCACCACGGGTACACCGGATGCCACGGCCCGCGTGGATCCGGGGAGGTTCACGACCAGCGTCCCGGCCGGATCGACGACACCGGCCAGCCCTCGGGACAGCACGGACAGCGGGGTGTCGGCGAGGCCGCTGCGTCGCAGCTCCTCGGCGATGCCGGGGACCTCGCGCGTGATCACGCGTCGGGTGCCCTCGGGCGTCTCGTCGCGGGGTCCGACCCCGGTTCCGCCGGTGGTCACGATCAGGCGCACCCCCCGCGCGACCGCACGCCGCAGCGCATCGGCCACGGATGTCTCGCCGTCGGCGATGACCTCGGCGTCGGGACAGTGCCAGCCCGCCTCGCGGAGCAGCCCGACGGCGATCGGTCCGCCGCGGTCCTCGCGCTCTCCGGAGAACGAGCGGTCCGAGACGGTGATCACACACGCGGGTAGCGACGTCATGGCTCCACGATAGGGGCTGGCCGAACCGGCCGCACCGGCATCAGTTCACCCGGACCAGAGAACGCTGCCATCCCGATGAGCCGTTCGGCGCGATCGGCGCCCGCTCCTCGATCTGCGTGTCGCCGTTCTTGTTGATCGCGCGCACGGCCACGTAGTGGGTGCCGGGGGTGGCATCCCACTCCATGAACCACTGCACCCAGGTGTTCTCGTTGATCGGCGCCGACAGCGTCGCCGGCATCCAGTCACCCTCGTCGATCTTCACCTCGACGCGCTCAATGCCCACGGTCTGCGCCCACGCGACGCCCGCGATCGGGATGCGCCCGGCATCGACGGCCTGCCCGACCTTCGGAGTGTCGACGCGCGAGGCGAACTTGATCGGCGCCTCGGCGCTGTATCCGCGGGGTGTCCAGTAGGCCTCGTCCTTCTCGAACGTGGTGACCTTGAGCTCGGTGAGCCACTTGGTCGCCGAGACGTAGCCGTAGAGCCCCGGTACCACCATCCGCACCGGGAAGCCGTGCTCGAGCGGCAGCGGCTCTCCGTTCATACCGACCGCGAGGATCGCGTCGAGATTGTCGTCGGTGAGAGCCGACAGCGGCGTGCTCGCCGTGTAGCCGTCGACGCTCTTCGAGAGCACCATGTCGGCGCCGGACTTCACGCCGGCCTTCTTCAGAACATCGCGCAGCGGCACTCCCAGCCACATCGCGTTGCCGACCAGTCCGCCACCGACCTCGTTCGAGACGCAGGTCATCGTGATCGCGTACTCGTCGAGACCCATGTCGAGGATGTCCTGGAAGCTCAGTTCGACGCGCTTGTCGACCATTCCGTCGATGACGAGGCGCCAGGTGCTGGGGTCGATCGTCGGCACCGTCAGGGCGGTGTCGACGCGGTAGAAGTCCTTGTTCGGCGTGATCAGCTTCGTGAGTCCCGGGATGTCGAGCTCCGCGCCCTTCGGCACCGTGACCTTCGACTTCGGAGCCGGCAGCTTGAGAGCCTCGCGGATCGTCGCCACTGACCCGACGGTCATACTGACCGTGCGCGAGGCGATGCCGACGATGACGGCCGAGACGCCGGCGATCCCGGCGAGCAGGAAGAACTGCCGACGGCCGAGGGCCTTCGAGGGCTTCGCATCGTCGGCGTCGGCCTCGGTCTTCTCGCCTTTGCGATCGACCATCTCGGCGGGAACGGCGGATGCCTTCCACGCCGTGAGGCGGCGGATGAGCAGGACGATGATGATCGACCCTGCGATCGTGCCGAGCACCGGAGGCAGGAACGCGAGCGCGGTGACGCCGGCCCTGGTCACGATCGCCGCGGTGGAGAGCGCGCCGGCGACCACCAGGGCGATCACGCCGAGCGGGGGACGCAGCAACTGCAGGATGCCGGCGATCGCCGACGCGATCACCACCGCGAGACCGAGTCCGACCAGCAGCGCGATCTTGTCGTACTCGCCGAATGTCGCGATCGCGAACTCCTTGAACGGCTGAGGGACGATGTCGATCACGAATCCGCCGACCGCGAGGATCGGGCTGGCCGACCGCGCGAAGATCAGCGCGAAGAGTTCGGCGGTGGCCAGGAACACCAGTCCGCTGATCACGCCCGAGAGCGCAGCCCAGAAGAGGAATCTCTTGCCGCCGCGGCGCCGGGTCTGTGTGCCGCGCTGTTCCGCGGTGCTGCGCTGTGCCATGGTCTGCTCCTTCGCACCGAGGACGGTGTGGTCGTCGGTTGTTCGGAGCCGAGCCGGGAACGGATGGTGTCAGAGCGGGCGAGCCGTGACCGTATCGCGTCCCTGGGTCTGGCGCAGGGTGCGCAGGCACCGTGAGCAGAGGATCTCGACGGTCCGCGGGTGATCCTCGGGGCAGACGCAGTCGATCGAGACGCGCCACTTCGCTCGGCGTCCGCACGCGGCATACGCCTCGTCGTCACCGTGATCGCACTCGCAGAGCTGGCGCCCGCGGTCGAGGCCGGCGATCTCTTCGACGGTGCGGTCGACGTCGACGACTCGTTCGGTTGCGATGTCGGATGCGTCGTGCGTTTTCACCACCTGCCGATGTTCCCAGGCTCGTGCGGCCGCGCGCAACACCGCCGCGCCCGGACGCGGGTCACAACTCAGCATGAATGGAACAGAACGAGCCAAGAACACGGGTCAGACGGCAGCTCCCTGGATCTCGTGCTGAATTGTGAACGGGGTCCGCGGGTAACTGCTCTCCCGAGCACCCCCAGATGCGGGTCAGACGCGCCCGGACGCGGGTCAGACCTGCACGACGTGCGGCGGAGGCGGCGGCGCGAGCTGACGCTGCGGCACGCCGTGGGCCTCGCGGTGCAGACGCTCCATGCGGCTGTCCAGCTCGGCCGCGGCCTCGGCCGCGTCGGTCAGGCTGTCGACGAGATGCGAGGGCACCTGGTTCGAGAACTTGTAGTAGATCTTGTGCTCGAGGCTGGCCCAGAAGTCCATCGCGATGGTGCGGAACTGCACCTCGACAGGCACCGATAGAGCACCCGTCGACAGGAAGACCGGCACCTCGATGATCGCGTGCAGGCTCTTGTACCCGTTGCTCTTCGGCGTCGCGATGTAGTCCTTGACCGTGACGACCGTCACGTCGTCCTGCGCCGTGAGCAGATCGAACAGACGATAGACGTCGGCGACGAAGCTGCAGGTCACGCGCACACCGGCGATGTCGGTGATCTCGGCACGAATGCGCGCGAAGTCGGGTTCGGCGATGCCCTTGCGGGCGATCTTCTCGACGATGCTGTCGGGAGTCTTCAACCGGCTCTTGACGTGCTCGATCGGGTTGTACGCGTGGTGGTGGGTGAACTCGTCACGAAGGATCGAGATCTTCGTCTCGACCTCCCGCATCCCGAACTCGTATTCGCGCAGGAAGCGCTGGAACTCATCGCGAAGCTCCCGAGTCTGCTGGATGGCGTCGTCGGTGACCTGGAGGGACGTCATGGATCCGACGTTACGCGCCGGTGATCGGAAGTGGCTGTGGATCGTCGATGCGAAAACGCGTGGATCCTCATTGACGATGTCGGAACCCCGGGATAGAACGGACGGCATGACGACAGCAGGAGAGAAGTGGACCGCAGCTTACGTCGAAGCCTGGACGTCGAACGACCCCCAGCAGATCGCGGCGCTCTTCAGCGAAGACGCCAGGTATCTGACGAGCCCCGATTCCGAACCTCGCGTGGGCCGAGCCGACATCGTCGCCGGCTGGCTCGAGGATCTCGACGACCCCGACACGTGGTCGTTCGAGTGGTGGATCGTCCGAGAGGACGCCGGTTTCGTGGTGATCGAGGGCCGCGCGAAGTACCCCGCCGAACGCGACTACCTCAACCTCTGGATCGTGCGCCTGGATGACGAGGGCCGGGCGACCGAGTTCACGGAGTGGTACATGCCGCGGCCGCACGAGGACTGATCGGTCGAGCACCCGTGCACCCACGCGTAAGGATTTCGTGAGGGACGCACGACACGCCGTAGGGATTCCGTGAGGAACGCGTGAGGGAAGCGTTCGTGGGCGTAATGTCGCCGGACGTGTCAGATGAATCCAGGGACAACACCGACGCTCCCCCTCGCGTGAAGCGCATCCTCATCGGCGACCCGCTCACGAGCGAGCAGGTCGACGATCAGCTGCTGCCGAAGAAGATGGCCCTGCCGATCTTCGCGTCCGACGCGCTGAGCTCGGTCGCCTACGCGCCGCAGGAACTCGTGATGATCCTGCTCATCGGCGGACTGACGTTCCTGTCGTTCACTCCGCTCGTCGCCGCCGCGGTCGTGGTGCTGCTGATCGTGGTGGTGCTGAGCTACCGCCAGCTGATCAAGGCGTACCCGTCGGGAGGCGGCGACTACGAGGTCGCGTCGAAGAACCTCGGCGAGATCCCCGGCGTCATCGTCGCGGCCGCTCTGCTCGTCGACTACGTCCTCACGGTGGCCGTGTCGGTGGCCTCCGGTGTCGACAACATCATCTCCGCCGTCCCCGGTCTCGACCCGCTGCGGGTCGAACTCGCGGTCGGCTTCGTGATCCTGATCATCATCGTGAACCTGCGCGGGGTGCGCGAGGCCTCCCTCGTCTTCGCGATCCCGACGTACGTGTTCATCGCCTCGGTCGGCTTCATGATCGTCACGGGACTCATCCGCACGTTCCTCGGCGACGCGCCGGTCGCGTCCAGCGCCGAGTTCGCGGTGCACTCCGAGAACCTCGGCCAGGCCGCGGTGATCCTGCTGATCCTGCGTGCATTCTCGAGCGGATGCTCCGCCCTGACCGGCGTCGAAGCGGTCTCGAACGGCGTTCCCGCGTTCCGCACGCCGAAGGTCCGCAATGCGCAGTCGACCCTCGTGCTGATGGGATCGATCGCCGCCTGCCTGTTCGCCGGCCTCACCGCTCTCGCCCTGATCACCGGCGTGCACTACGCCGAGAACCCCTGCGACCTGATCGGCTTCGACTGCTCGAACCCGCAGCCCAGCCTCATGGCGCAGATCGCGGCCGCGACGTTCGGCGGCGGCAGCATCCTCTTCTTCATCGTGCAGGCCGCGACCGCCTGCGTGCTGCTACTGGCGGCCAACACCGCGTTCAACGGGTTCCCGCTGCTCGGATCGGTCCTTGCCCGCGACGGCTACGCCCCCAAGTCGCTGAACACCCGCGGAGACCGCCTCGTGTTCTCGAACGGCATGATCGTGCTCGGCATCGCCGCGATCGCCGTGCTCGTGGTGTTCCAGGCGCGGCTGACCACGCTGATCCAGCTGTACATCATCGGCGTGTTCGTGTCGTTCTCACTGGGGCAGATCGGCATGGTGCGGCACTGGCGGCGCGTGCTGCGAGGCCCCGCCGAGACCACGCCGGGAGCCGGGATCGACGGCGCATCGGCATCCGATCGCCGTTCGGCCAAGGTGGGTCTCGTCATCAACTCGGTGGGTGCCGCGATGACGGTCGCCGTGCTGCTGATCGTGACCATCACGAAGTTCACGCACGGCGCGTACCTGGTGTTCCTCGCGATCCCGGTGCTGGCCTTCCTGATGATGGGCGTCAAGAGGTACTACCGCGACGTGGAGCACGAGATCGCGATCGACGACACCACGAAGTTCGGGGCGACGGGCGACCTGGCGATCGTGCTCGTCAACCGCCTGCAGAAGCCCGTCGTGAAGGCGATCGACTACGCCGTCGCCGCGAAGCACGGCAAGACGCTCGCGGTGCACGTGGCGGTGGCGACCGACGATGCGGCCCAGCTGCAGAAGGACTGGGCGGATCACCTCGTGCCGATCCCGCTCGTCATCGTCGAGTCGCCGTATCGGTCGTTCGCGCAGCCGGTGGCGCAGTTCATCCGGCAGTACCGCGAGAAGCACGGCTCGTCGGTCGTGACCGTCTACCTGCCGCAGTACATCGTGGGGCACTGGTGGGAGACGTTCCTGCACAACCGGCGCTCCCGCCGTCTCGCCAACCAGCTGATGCTGGTGCACGGGGTGTCGGTGACGCTCGTGCCGTGGCTGCTCGACTCGTCCGAGCTCATCTACGGCCGACGCTCGCGGCCGCTGCCGGGCCAGGAGCGCGCCGGACGTCCGGTCGTCGTGGCCGGGCGCCGCGCGCACCGCCCCGAGGGACCGCCCGAGAACTGAGGCACGGCGCGCAGCCGCTCAATAGGCTGGTGCGATGACCGCTACGCCGCACGCCGATGTCTGGCCCGTCCGCACCGAGCGCCTGCAGATCCGTCCGATGACCGCATCCGACATTGATGCGATGTGGGAGTGGCGGCAGCTCCCCGCGGTGAACCGGTGGCTCGGGCTCGCGCCCGACACGATCGAGGCGTTTCGCGAACGGTACCTCGACCCCGACCGGCTCGCGTCGATGCACCTCGTCGAACTGGTCGCGGAGAACGGTGAGGCGACCCCGATCGGTGACATCATGATCAGGATCGGCGACGGGTGGGGTCAACTCGAGGTCGCCGACCGGGTCAAGGGCGTCGAGGCGGAGCTCGGCTGGGTGCTCGATCCCGGCTACACCGGACGAGGCTATGCGACCGAGGCGATCCGCGCGGTGATCGATGTCTGCTTCGGCCCCCTCGGGCTGCGCCGCGTGCACGCCGGGTGCTTCGCCGACAACGAGCCGTCGTGGCGCCTCATGGAGCGCCTGGGCATGCGGCGCGAGGAGTTCAGCCGCAAGACGGCGCTGCACCGGTCGGGCGAGTGGCTCGACGGCATGAACTACGGCATCCTCGCGGAGGAGTGGCCGGTCACGGGTTCCTGAACACGTCGTGATCTCCGACCCGACGCCTGCGGATGGGACCTGTCAACCCGAGACGAGCGCGAGCACGAGCGTCGCCACCAGCACGGTCGGCACGGCCACGATCGCACCCCAGAGCATGAGGCTCCCCCAACGGATCTCGACACCGAGCGACACCACCCTGTGGTGCCACAGCAGGGTGGCCAGCGACGCCCATGGCGTGATGAGCGGGCCGAGGTTCACTCCGATCAGCAATGCCATCAGGGCGACCGGATCACCCGCCGTCGGCTCGAGGATCAGATAGGCGGGCAGGTTGTTGACCCCGTTCGCCGCGAGCGCGCCAGCCGCCGAGAGCCGCAGCAGCTCGCCGGGGGCATGGCCGCTCGTGGCCAGCACCGACAGGAAGTCGAGGAGCCCGTTCGCGTGCGCCGCTTCGACCACCACGAACAGCGCCGCCGCGAGGCCGATCGCCTGCCAGGGCACGAGCGACAGGCGCAGCACGTGACGGCGGCGAATGCCGAACAGGATGACGAGGATGACGGCGGCGACCGTGGCGGGGATCCACACCTCGTGAGTGAGGGCGAGCAGCGGCATGAGCAGCAGCAGCGTCGCGGCAGCGCCCCAGAACAGCACGCGGTCGGAGGGCTGTCCACCCGAGGGCACCCGGTAGTCGCCGAACAGGGTGCGTCGGTGGCGCAGGGTGAGGATCAGCACGGGCACGAGCACACCGACGAGCGTCGGCGCCCAGCTCAGCGCGAGGAACGACAAAGGGTCATCGCCGATCGCGCGCGCCGCCAGCAGGTTGGTGAGGTTCGAGACGGGCAGGGCCAGCGATGCCGTGTTCGCCAGCCACACCGTGACGAGGGCGAAGGGCAGGGGCGGGATGCCGACGCTCTGCGCGAGCACGACGACCACCGGCGTCACGATCACCGCCGTCGTGTCGAGCGAGAGGAACACGGTGCTGATGACCGCGAGCACCACCACCGACACCCACAGCAGGATGACCCGGCCATGCCCCCAGCGCGCGAGGCGCTGCGCCACGACATCGAAGACCGCCGCGTCCCGTGCGAGTTCGGCGACGATCGTGATCGCGATGACGAACCCGAGCACCGGAGCGATGCGGGCGCCGAGTGCCTCGGCATCCGTGGGAGGAAGGATGCCGGAGACGATGCACACCGCCGCCACGGCGATGAGCGCCAGAACGATGATCGTCCCCGTGCCGAGTCGGCGTCGCGTTGCACTCACTCGCTGAGTGTAGATCCGGTGGGCTCGCGTCGTTCACCGTCGATTCGTCAGGCGTGTCGTAGCCGAAGCCAGTGAGGGTTCCCCGTCAGATCCGGATGCCGGTGCTCGCCGTCGCGCGAAAGCCGTGTCGCGAAGTCTCGCGAAGAGTGCTCGAGGTCACTCATGGCCACTCGCACAAAGCCGGGGGCGTAGGACGTCGATATCTCGACGCGCTCCTCTGCTCGCGTAAAACGGATAGTGGCATCGGATTCGGTGAATGTCAGCACCGCTTCTCCCGTGCGTGCGAGATCCGCAAGGACCCATTGCATGGAGAGTGCAAAGTCGTAGACACTGATCCACCCCCACCTCGCGCTGAGATCGACGATCCCGTCGGTGAGAATCACATCACCGAGAAAGCAGTTGTATCGGAGATCACTCTCGGAGACGGTGGCCCAAGAGACGCTGCGCAGGTCCGTATCGATCCGCACCACGTATTCAAGCTGCATATCGGCTCCATTCAAAAAGGAAATGCGGTTCTCACAAAGCCATATTCGTCCACTACGACCCTCAGCCAAGGAGTTGCTTTATGGTCGCTATTAGTGCCAATCGGAGCGTCGAAGCGATAATCGTACACAGCGTTCGGTCGCCCTCCGGAGTTCAACGAGATCTTCCCTCGCTCAACGGTCGCTGTAATCAGATCCCGGATCTTCGCGGACGACGTGCCAGAGGCGAACTGGCCGGCGCCTGGTGCACCTGACAGATGACGGTTCATGATGTGCTGAAGTCTAGGGGCGACCAATACCGCAGTCCGACGGAACGGCATGATCTGCATACCTGGAGAGGTTCTCGCTGTCCGCGTTGATGAGGAAACTCGTGTTCCGAAGTAACTCTGAGTCGGTGCACTCAACGCCGGCATATTACCCCGAAGTGCCATGAGTGAGGGCACTCCGCCACACGCCCCACCATCGGATGAACAGGGGAGCCTTCTCTCACCGCTGAGGTCATGCGATCCAACCGGGTCGGGCGGCCAGACGTAGTCATTGTCGACACCGCCCTGGATCGGGTCGACCTGCAGGAACCGGCCGAGCGCGGGCACGTACAACCGGGCACGCATCTCGACCACCAGTGTCGAGCCCACCGACTCTGCCGGCTTCAACGCGCCCTGATGCCACAGCGAGTTCCCCGCAACCTGACCGGTGTCATTCGACGCCGCCGTACCGACCGCGAACGTGGTGGGGTCGACCGGCTGTCCGAACGGATCCCACAACAGCAATGCGCCGTTGGTCCCGCCGGACCGAGTCATCAACCCGTGCCCACCGAGATTCGGGAACGACCACGTCACCGTGCCCGCCTGATCCGTCCACGACACCCCGCCCGGCAACCCGAGACTGCGAGTCAGGGCAGTACCGACCTTCTGACCCCACGCCGCATCCCCCGCCGACGCGAACAGATACTTCGTCACGACCGCAGGAGCAGACCCCGTGGGGTCAATTGTCCGCGAGACGATCCGCCCCGTCGCATCCCGCACGATCACCACTGTCGAACCGTCCGCGTATGTCGTCCCGATGTGACGATTCGCCGCGTCATAGGAGAACTGCATGTCACCCAGACGCGTCGTATTGCCCCGCGCGTCGTAGACGATCTCCGTGGCCGGGACACCATCCGCCACATTCGACGCGCCAGGGATCGCCCCCGTCACCGCCGTCGACCGCAACCGGTCAGCCCAGTCGTAGCAATACGACGTCTGCGTGGTGACCGCCGTCTGACCCGGCGCTGTCCACACATCGGTCAAGCCTGTACGGTTCCCCGACTTGCCCGCCGACGTGTTCGGCCCGCATCCACCCGTCGCCGCGAACGCATACGACAGCTGATGACCAGGAATGGTCGCCGCCGTCAACCGACCGGCAGCGTCATACCCATACATGGACGAATACGAGGTCGTCCCGCTCGACGTACTCTGCTGCACGATACGACCCGACTGCGACCTGACGACAGCGTCCGACACCGCCTGCCCACCGATCGACCACGTCTGCGACAGCACACGCTGGGCCTGATCACGGCCAATCGCGCTGAGTGCAGACCCGTCCGGATACGCGACCTGCTGCATCCGCTGCAGCGCATCGTACGTCACGTTCGCGAGCTGCTGCCCGTCCACCATCGTGGTCTTCGTCTTGCCGTCGGCATCGTACGTGTATGCCGTCACCGATGCTGCACCACCGGCAGGCGTCGTGCTGATCTGCGTGACGCGTCCCGACGCCGGGTCGTAGGTCGGAGTCGTGACCGTGCCCCAGACATCGGTGTAGCTGACGGTGCGACCGAGCAGATCGGTCGCGGTCGTAACCTTCGATCCGTTCGGCGATCACGCCACCGCCACGCCACTGGTCGTAAAGGTGTACCCACCGCCCGTGACCCGAACGGCATCCGTGGTCGTCGTCGAGATGGTCGCGGTGCCGGTCGGGCCGACCGTCTTGCTCGATTCGACCTGACCGCGGTCGTCGAAGCCGATGCACGACCAGTCGGTGTCGCCCGACGACGTACGATGGCGGCCTGCAGGGGCTGCAAGCGACCTACTATGCCAATCCTCATCTCGCAGGCAAGCCGGGTCTGATCGGTCTGGGCATCGGGGGCACTGCAGGGGCGGTCGACCGTAACTGGGCCGAGGCGTCTCCCGGCTCGGGCATTCCTGTCGACAACTAGCTAAGAGATCGCGGATACTCAGCCTCGAGCGCGATAGACAGCACATCACGAACGCGTAACGGGGATGCGGAGGCCGTGAGCATCCCGCATGCATCGCGCTCACCGCCGTAGGGGAAGCGTGAGGATCGCACGATATCCCTCTGCACGGGAGTTGTATCGACTCTCGTGCTCGACATCATCTACATCGCGCTGACTCTCGCGCTGTTCGCCCTCGTCTCCTCGATCGCTGCGGGGGTGGAACGCCTGTGATCGTCTTCGAGATCATCGCCGCCGCCCTCGCCGTGGCCGCCGTCGTCTATCTCGTGGTGGCTCTCGTCGCCCCGGAGAAGTTCTGATGGGCGCCGGTATGTCGACAGGCGCCGAACTCTGGTTCGGCGCCCTGCAGGCCGCGGTCCTCCTCGTGGCGCTCTTGCTGCTGTACCGCCCGGTCGGCGACTACATGGCCCGCGTCTTCCGCACACCCCGTGACCTGAAGCTCGAGCGCGGCGTGTACCGCCTCATCGGCGTGAACCCGGAATCCGAGCAGACCTGGCGGGCCTACGCCCGCGGCGTCCTCGCCTTCTCAGTGGTCGGTCTGCTGCTCGTCTACGGGCTGCAGCGGCTGCAGGCATTCCTGCCCCAGTCGCTCGGGCTGCCGGCCGTGCCCGAAGGCCTCGCCTTCAACACCGCGGCATCCTTCGTCGCGAACACCAACTGGCAGTCGTACTCGCCCGAGCAGACGATGGGCTACACCGTGCAGCTCGCCGGCCTCACGGTGCAGAACTTCGTCTCGGCGGCCGTGGGCCTCGCCGTCGCCGTCGCCCTCATCCGCGGATTCGCTCGCCGCGGGTCGACGACGATCGGCAACTTCTGGGTCGACCTGATCCGCGGACTCGGCCGCATCCTGCTGCCGATCGCACTGCTCGCCGCGATCGCGCTGATCGCGGGCGGTGTCGTGCAGAACTTCGCCGGCTTCACCGATGTGACCACCGTCTCGGGTGGCACGCAGACCATCCCGGGCGGACCGGTCGCCTCGCAGGAGGCCATCAAGCTCCTCGGCACGAACGGCGGCGGCTTCTTCAACGCCAACTCCGCGCATCCGTTCGAGAACCCGACCGGGTGGACCAACCTGCTGCAGATCCTGCTGATCCTGGTGATCCCGTTCTCCCTCCCCCGCACGTTCGGACGCATGATCGGCGACCACCGTCAGGGCTATGCGATCGCCGCCGTGATGGGCACGATCTTCCTCGTCTCGACCTTCGCGCTCTCGGCGATCGAGCTCGCCGGCCGCGGTTCGGCACCCGAGCTCGCCGGCGCCGCGATGGAGGGCAAGGAGGTGCGCTTCGGCATCCTCGGCTCGACACTGTTCGGCAGCGCCAGCACGCTGACCTCGACCGGCGCGGTCAACTCGATGCACGACTCGTACACGGCACTCGGCGGCATGATGCCGATGCTCAACATGATGCTCGGCGAGGTCGCCCCCGGCGGCGTCGGCACGGGGCTCTACGGCATGCTCGTGCTCGCGATCATCGCGGTGTTCGTCGGTGGACTGTTGGTCGGCCGCACGCCCGAGTACCTCGGCAAGCGCATCGGCCCGAAGGAGATCAAGCTCGCGAGCCTGTACATCCTCGTGACGCCCACCCTCGTGCTGGCCGGCACCGCGCTGAGCTTCGCGATACCCGGCATCCGGGCGGATGTCGAGGCGACCAGCATCCTGAACCCCGGCGTGCACGGCATGAGCGAGGTGCTCTATGCCTTCACATCGGCGGCGAACAACAACGGCTCCGCCTTCGCCGGCCTCACGGCGAACACCCCGTGGTTCAACACCGCGCTCGGCGTCGCGATGCTGCTCGGACGATTCATCCCGATCGTGCTCGTGCTGGCTCTCGCCGGATCATTCGCCGCACAGCAGCGCGTGCCGGAGAACACCGGAACGCTGCCCACGCACCGACCGCAGTTCGTCGGCCTCCTCACCGCCGTCGCGGTCATCATCACCGCACTCACGTACTTCCCCGTGCTCGCACTGGGACCCCTCGCTGAAGGACTCGTCTGACATGACACTCATCACCACGCCCCCAGAACAGCAGGATGCTGCGGCATCCGCCCCCGCAGAACCGCCGCGCTCGTTCGGCTGGGCACAGCTGACGCAGGCACTGCCGGGTGCGCTGCGCAAGCTCAACCCCGCCTCTCTCGTGCGCAACCCCGTGATGCTGCTCGTCTGGGTCGGCGCCGCGTTCACCACCGTGCTCGCGATCGCCGAGCCGTTCCTCGGCGGCCCCGCCGACTCGGGCGGAACCCCCGTGCCCGCGCCCTTCACCTGGGGCATCGCGATCTGGCTGTGGCTGACCGTGCTGTTCGCCAACGTCGCCGAGTCGGTGGCCGAGGGCCGCGGCAAGGCCCAGGCCGCGAGCCTGCGCAAGACCCGCACCAGCACCATGGCCCGACGCGTCGTGCGGTATGACGCGACAGCGGATGCGACGGCCGAGCGCACCGAGACTGCGGACGTCTCGTCGGCCGAGCTGCAGCGCGACGACGTCGTGATCGTCACGGCCGGCGACCTGATCCCGGGCGACGGCGACATCATCGCGGGCATCGCCACCGTCGACGAGTCCGCCATCACCGGAGAGAGCGCCCCCGTCATCCGCGAATCCGGTGGCGACCGCAGCGCCGTCACCGGCGGCACCCGCGTGCTGTCGGATCGCATCGTCGTGCGCATCACCTCGAAGCCCGGCGAGACGTTCGTCGACCGCATGATCGCCCTCGTCGAGGGTGCCAGCCGTCAGCGCACGCCGAACGAGATCGCGCTGAACATCCTGCTCGCGAGCCTGTCGATCGTGTTCGTCGTGGTGGTGCTCGCGCTCAACCCGATCGCCTCGTACGCGGCGTCGCCCGTCAGCATCCCGGTGCTGATCGCCCTGCTCGTCTGTCTGATCCCGACGACGATCGGCGCCCTGCTCTCGGCCATCGGCATCGCCGGCATGGACCGTCTCGTGCAGCGCAACGTGCTCGCGATGTCGGGCCGCGCTGTCGAGGCCGCGGGAGACGTGACGACCCTGCTTCTCGACAAGACCGGCACCATCACCTACGGCAACCGCCGCGCCCACGACGTGCTGCGACTCGGTGGCGTCGAGACCGACGAGCTGCTGCGCATCGCGGCCCTGTCGTCGCTCGCCGATCCGACGCCGGAGGGGGCGTCGATCGTCGAGCTGGCGAGGAGCCGCGGCATCCACGTCGAAGAGCCGGCAGATGCCGTCGTCGTGCCGTTCACCGCGCAGACCCGCATGTCGGGTCTCGATCTCGCCGACGGCACCCAGATCCGCAAGGGCGCAGGCTCGGCGATCACCGCCTGGCTCGGACTCGACACGGATGCCGAGCTGACCGGCCTCGTCGACGGCGTGGCCTCGAGCGGCGGAACTCCGCTTGTGGTCGCCGTGAAGCGTGCGGCCGGCCCCGCCGAGGTCCTCGGCGTCGTGCACCTCAAGGACATCGTGAAGGACGGCCTGCGCGAGCGGTTCGAGGAGCTGCGCAGCATGGGAATCCGCACGGTCATGATCACGGGCGACAACCCGCTGACCGCCGCCGCGATCGCGAAGGAGGCGGGCGTCGACGACTTCCTCGCCGAGGCCACACCCGAGCAGAAGCTCGAGCTGATCAAGCGCGAGCAGCAGGGCGGCCGGCTCGTCGCCATGACCGGCGACGGCACCAACGATGCCCCCGCCCTCGCCCAGGCCGACGTCGGCGTCGCGATGAACACCGGCACATCGGCCGCGAAGGAGGCCGGCAACATGGTCGACCTCGACTCGGACCCGACCAAGCTCATCGACATCGTGCGCATCGGCAAGCAGCTGCTCATCACCCGAGGGGCGCTCACGACGTTCTCGCTCGCGAACGACATCGCCAAGTACTTCGCCATCATCCCGGCGATGTTCATGGGCGTCTTCCCCGGACTCGCGGCGCTGAACATCATGCAGCTGCATTCGCCGGCATCCGCGGTCACCAGCGCCATCATCTTCAACGCGATCGTGATCGTCTTCCTCATCCCGCTGGCGCTCCGAGGCGTGAAGTACCGGCCGGCGAGCGCGTCGCAGATCCTGCAGCGCAACCTGCTCGTCTACGGCCTCGGCGGGGTGATCGCGCCGTTCCTCGGCATCAAGCTGATCGACCTCGTCATCACCCTCATCCCCGGTTTCTGACCGTGTCCACGCCCTTCGTCTCGTCGCTTCGCTCCTCGCTCAGGGTGCGGGACTGGCGAAACCCGCTCAGGATGCCGACCTCCCGGGTCGCTCAGGATGCCGACCCCGGTCCCTGAGCGAGCGAAGCGAGACGAAGGGCCCACCTCCTTCACCCCCAGCGTCCCGGTCCTCGCTCAGAATGCGGACCCCATCCGCCCCACACACACTCTCGAAAGGCCATCCATGTCCTCCTCCCGCACCACGGCACGCACCGTCGGGGTCGCCGTCCGCACGATGCTCGTGCTCACCCTCGTGCTCGGCGTCGGCTACACGCTCGTCGTCACCGGCATCGGCCAGCTGCTGCTGCCGTTCCAGGCCAACGGCTCGCCACTGGCCGACGGAAAGGGCAGTTCGCTGATCGGACAGTCCTTCACGGATGCCGACGGCGAGGCCCTGCCGCAGTACTTCCAGTCGCGCCCCTCCGCCGCCGGCGACGGCTATGACGGCGCCGGATCGAGCGGCAGCAACCTCGGCCCCGAGAACCCCGACCTCGTCGCATCGATCGGCGAGCGCAGGGCGGCCATCGCCGCGCGCGAAGGCGTGGCGGAGGCCGACGTGCCGGCCGACGCCGTGACCGCATCCGGCTCGGGCCTCGACCCGCACATCAGCGTCGCCTACGCCCTGCTGCAGGTGCCGCGGGTCGCAGCCGAACGCGGCCTCGACGAGCAGAAGGTGCGCGACCTCGTGGAGTCTAGGATTCAAGGGCGGGATCTGGGATTCCTCGGCGAAGAGCACATCAACGTCGCCGAACTCAATCTCGCGCTCGACGAGCAGGAGGGCTGATGACGGCAGAGCGGATGCCGCGACGCGGCCGACTCCGCGTGCTGCTCGGCGCCGCCCCCGGTGTCGGCAAGACCTTCGAGATGCTCGTCGAGGGCCGACGGCTGATCGACGAGGGGCGCGACGTGGTGATCGCGATCGTCGAGACGCACGACCGTGCCGCGACGGCCGCGCAGACGATCGGCATCCCCGAGGTCCCTCGACGCACCGATCTGCACCGTGGGGTGCCGCTCAGCGAGATGGATCTGGAAGCCGTGCTCACGCGACGCCCCGAGATCGCCCTCGTCGACGAGCTCGCACACACCAACACCCCCGGATCCGCGCACCCGAAGCGCTGGCAGGACGTCGACACACTGCTCGACGCCGGCATCGACGTCGTCACGACCGTGAACGTGCAGCACATCGAATCGTTGAACGCGGTGGTCGAGAAGATCACCGGCATCGCGCAGCAGGAGACCATCCCGGATGCCGTGGTGAGGGCAGCCGACGAGATCGAGGTCGTCGACCTCGCGCCCCAGTCGCTGCGCGACCGCCTCTCGGCCGGTCTCGTCTATCCCGCCGAACGTATCGACGCCGCCCTGTCGAACTACTTCCGGCTCGGGAACCTCACCGCGCTCCGTGAGCTCGCCCTGCTGTGGCTCGCCGACGAGGTCGACAGCGCCCTGCGCAGCTACCGCGCCGATCACGGGATCGAGGGCACGTGGCAGGCGCGCGAGCGGGTGGTCGTCGCCCTCACCGGAGGCACCGAAGGCGAGACGCTGCTGCGCCGCGGCGCCCGCATCGCCGCGCGGTCGGCCGGTGGAGAGCTGCTCGCCGTGCACGTCGCCACCCAGGACGGACTCCGCGACCAGACGCCGGGAGCCCTCTCCGCCCAGCGCGCCCTCGTCGAGTCGCTCGGCGGCAGCTTCCACCAGATCGTCGGCGACGACATCCCCGGCACGCTCGTCTCGTTCGCACAGGGAGCGGATGCCACGCAGCTCGTCATCGGCGTCAGCCGCCGCGGACGTGTCGCGGCCGCCCTCACCGGTCCGGGCATCGGCTCAGAGGTCATCCGCCGCTCGGGCGACATCGACGTGCACATCGTCACGCACGCCGCCGCGGGCGGTCGCGTCGCCCTGCCCCGCATCACCGGCGGTGCGCTCGGCTGGCGGCGTCAGGTGCTCGGGCTGGCGGTGGCCCTCGTGTTCGGTCCCCTGTTGTCGTGGCTGATGTTCACGTTCCGCAGCCCGGAATCGATCACCTCCGAGGTGCTCGCCTACCAGCTGCTCGTCGTCGTGGTCGCGCTGATCGGCGGCATCCGCCCCGCGGTCTTCGCAGCCGTGCTCTCGGGCATCACCCTCGATCTGCTGTTCGTCGCGCCGCTGTTCACCATCACGATCGCGCATCCGCTGCACGTGCTCGCCCTCATCCTGTACGTCGTGATCGCGATCCTCGTCAGCATCATCGTCGATCAGGCGGCGCGGCGCGCCCGCACCGCCCAGCGCGCCGTCGCCGAGGCGGAGCTGCTCGCTGCGGTCGCCGGCAACGTGCTCCGAGGAGACAACGCCGTGCTCGCCCTGGTCAGTCGCACCCGCGAGGCGTTCGGTCTCAGCGGCGTCCGCCTGCTCGCCCCCGACGGCGAGGTGCTCGCGAGCGACGGCGAACCCGTTCCCGACGGTCGCGCGACGACCGTTCCCGTCGGCTCGGGCGGCTCGGCCCCCGCGCTGCTCGAACTGCACGGGGAGCCGCTCGACACCCCCGCACGGCGACTGCTCGACGCGATCGTCGCGCAGCTCGCCGCCGCGATCGAGCACACGGATCTGCGCGCCACCGCCCGCGAGGTCGCCGCCCTCGCCGAAACCGACCAGGTACGAAGCGCCCTGCTCTCGGCGGTCAGCCACGATCTGCGCCGCCCGCTCGCCTCGGCCGTCGCGGCGATCGGCGGGCTGCGCGGGGCGCACGGCCTGTCGGCATCCGATCGCGACGAGCTGCTCGCGACGGCCGACGAGAGTCTCGCCACCCTGTCGTCGCTCGTCACCGATCTGCTCGATGTCAGCCGCGTGCAGGCCGGGGTGCTCGCGGTGTCGAGCATGCCGCTCGACGTGGCCGGCCCCGTGCTCGCCGCGGTCGACGAGCTCGGCCTCGGCCCCGCAGATGTCGAGCTCGTGCTCGACGGCGAGCTGCCGCCGGTGTCGGCCGACCCGGTGCTGCTGCAGCGCGTGCTCGTGAACGTGATCGCGAACGCGCACCGTCACGCCCCCGCCGACAGCCGCGTGATCGTGTCGACGAGCTCGCTCGCCGAGCGCGTGGAGATCCGCATCATCGACCGGGGTCGAGGCGTGCCCGCCGAACAGCGCGACCGCATCTTCCAACCGTTCCAGCGGCTGGGCGACACCGACAACACCACCGGTCTCGGGCTCGGCCTCGCCCTGTCGCGCGGATTCGCCGAGGGCATGGGCGGTACTCTGACACCCGAGGACACCCCCGGCGGTGGACTCACCATGGTCGTCTCACTGCCGCGGGCAGAAGACCCCGATCCCCTGCAGGAGGAGACGGAGTGAAGCTCCTCATCGCCGACGACGATCCGCAGATGGTGCGCGCCCTGCGCATCACCCTCGCCGCGCACGGGTACGAGGTGGTCGTCGCGTCCGACGGCGCCGCGGCCGTCGCGGTCGCCGCGCAGACGCACCCCGACCTCATCATGCTCGACCTGGGGATGCCGAGACTCGACGGCATCGAGGTGATCCAGGCGCTGCGCGGATGGACGAACGTGCCCATCATCGTGGTGTCGGGCCGCACCGGATCCGCAGACAAGGTCGATGCCCTGGATGCCGGCGCCGACGACTTCGTCACCAAGCCCTTCCAGGTCGACGAGCTGCTGGCGCGTCTGCGCGCCCTGTCACGACGGGCTGTTCCGGTGGGCGGCGAGTCGACCGTCGGGTTCGGCGACGTCGTCGTCGACCTCGTAACGAAGACCGTGACGCGGGCCGGCGCCCGGGTGCACCTGACGCCGACCGAGTGGCGGATGCTCGAGCACCTCGCCCGGCATCCCGGCGCCCTCGTCACCCGACAGGACCTGCTGAAGGAGATCTGGGGCAGCGAGCAGGTCTCGGACTCCGGCTACCTGCGCCTGTACATGTCGCAGCTGCGCAAGAAGCTCGAGGCGTCGCCGAGCAACCCGGTGCATCTGCTCACCGAGTCGGGCATGGGCTACCGGCTGGTGCTCTGACCTCGATCTCGGCCGGGGAGCGTTCACGTCTCAGCATGGATCCTTCACGAGGCAGCAATCAGCGGGCCGCGGCCGTGCTCCTCGGGGGTCTGTGCTGAATCGTGAACGGGTCGTGGTCGGAACCGCGGAGTGACTAGACCGCGACGTCGGCGCGAGGACGCCGCAGAACTCCCCAGGCACCGGCGGCGACGAGCGCGACGGCGACGATGATCGCCGCGATTCCGGTGATCATGCTCTCGGGCTCTCCGGTGAAGCGGCCGACGGCGAGCCAGCCGAGACCCCACGCCGTCGCAAGGGCAGGGGCGATGCGCTTGGTGACGATCGCCGCGGTGACGCCGATCACGAGCACGACCGCGAGCACGGCGACGGCCCAGATGTCCGCCTGATCGGCCCAGGCCGCAGGAGCGATCTGCGTGAACCACGCGCTGGCGTTGGCGACGGTCGCGATCGTCACCCATCCGAAGTGCAGGCCGTTGGCTCCGTCGACGACGATGCGCTCGGGCCAGGTGCGGGCGCGGCTGCGTCCGAGGATCACGATCACCCTGGCGAGCGTCGCGAGCAGCACGGCGATCACGAGCACGGTCAACGGCAGCGACAGGAACTGCGCCGTCACGAGCCAGAGCCCGTTCAGGATCATCGACGCGGCGATCCATCCGCCGACCGCACGCTGACGCTCATCCGCCCGCTGCGCAGGAAGTGCCTGCCACACCGTGTATGCGATGAGGCCGACGTAGATCAGCGACCAGATCGAGAAGGCGGGACCGGCCGGGGCGAGGTACGACCCCTGCGCCGAGAGAGCTCCATCCTGCAGCTCACTGACCGAGGTGCCGCCGAACGCACCGGATCCGACGGCCGCGGCTATCAGCATGAAGGTGGCCGAGGCGATGATGACCGACTGACGCGCGATGTCCTGCATCCGGGATTCCATGGTCGAAACCTACGCGCGTGCGGGCCGATGCGCACGAGCCTTGACACTGCTCGCCTGAAACGCTAGCCAAGCTAGCAAAAAGCATCCCTGCCCCTGCGGTCACCCGCCACGCGTCGGGCGGAGAACACCCTGTAGGGCGGAGCCTTGCGCAGCATCCGTCCGCCCGACGCCGAGAGTTCCGCCCACCGGGGCGCTCAGGCCGGGGCGCTCAGGTCAAGGCACCCAGGTCAGGCCGCTCGGGTCAGGCCGCGACGGCGACGTCGATCAGCACCTCGGCGGCGTTGCGCGCCTGCACGGCGACCTGCGGATCGGCGGCGATCGCCGCGGTGCTCTGCGCGCCCTCGGCGAGGATCGACAGCTGAGCGGCGAGAGCGGCCGGAGCTCCGGCATCCACCACGAGCCCCGCCATGTACGCCTGGAACGAGGCCTTGTGGTCACGCACGATCTGGGCGACCTCGGGATTCGTGCCGCCGAGCTCGCCGAACGCGTTGATGAACGCACAACCCCGGAAGTCGTCGGTGCAGAACCAGTCCTCGAGATAGCCGTAGACGGCGAGCAGGCGATCGCGGGGGTCGGCGCCGGCATCCGCCACCGCACCAGTCAGCCCCATCTCCCACTCCGCATGCTTGCGCGCGAGAACCGCCGCGACGATGTCGGTCTTCGACGGGAAGAGCGCGTAGAGGCGGCGCAGCGACACACCGGCGGCCGTGCGCAGCTCGTCCATGCCCACGGCCGCGTATCCCTTGCGGTAGTAAAGCTCATCCGCCGCCGCAAGGATCTGTTCACGCACTGTTCCGTCGGTCATGATCTCAGTGTACTTGACATGAGAACGATCGTTCTCTACTGTGGGACACATCAGCCGAGAACGATCGTTCTCGTCGGAACCGGAAGGATCAGGATCATGGGTTACATCACCGTCGGAAACGAGAACAGCACCCCGATCGAGCTCTACTACGAAGACCAGGGTTCGGGCCAGCCCGTCGTCCTGATCCACGGTTACCCGCTCGACGGACACAGCTGGGAGCGCCAGACCCGCGAGCTCCTCGCCCAGGGCTACCGCGTCATCACCTACGACCGCCGTGGGTTCGGCCAGTCGTCGAAGGTGAACGAGGGCTACGACTACGACACCTTCGCGGCTGACCTCCACACCGTGCTCGAGACTCTCGACCTGAGCGATGTCGTGCTCGTCGGCTTCTCGATGGGCACCGGCGAGCTCGCCCGGTACGTCGCGAAGTACGGGCACGAGCGCGTCGCCAAGCTCGCCTTCCTCGCCTCGCTCGAGCCCTTCCTCGTGCAGCGCGACGACAACCCCGAGGGTGTGCCGCAGGATGTCTTCGACGGCATCGCGGCCGCGGCCAAGGGCGACCGGTTCGCGTGGTTCACGCAGTTCTACAACGACTTCTACAACCTCGACGAGAACCTCGGGTCGCGCATCAGCCAGGAGGCCGTCACCGGCAGCTGGAACGTCGCGATCACGAGCGCCCCCGTCGCCGCCTATGCCGTCGTCCCGAGTTGGATCGAGGACTTCCGCGGTGACGTCGAGGCCGTCGCCGCCGCCGGCAAGCCCACCCTGATCCTGCACGGCACGAAGGACAACATCCTGCCGATCGACGCGACGGCACGCCGCTTCCACCAGGCGGTGCCCGAGGCCACCTATGTCGAGGTGGAGGGCGCCCCGCACGGTCTGCTCTGGACGCACGCCGACGAGGTCAACGCCGCGCTGAAGGACTTCCTCAGCAAGTAGTCCTCCGTTCGCCGAGCGACGAGACGAGACGCGGCACTGCGACCCTCCGCCCGTTGAGCGAGGAGACGCGGCACTGCGACCCTCCGCCCGTTGAGCGAGGAGCGCAGCGACGAGACGAAACGCGGTGCGGATGCCGGAGTTCACCACTCTGCAATCCGCGGACGCGTTTCGTCTCGCTCCGCTCGCTCAACGAGCGGGACACACAGACGGAACGCGTTTCGTCTCGCTCCGCTCGCTCAACGGGCGGAACGCGTTACGTTCCGCTCAACGGGCGGGGCGCACCCGACAGACGGGACGCGTTTCGTCTCGCTCCGCTCGCTCAACGGGCGGGACGCGTTTCGTCTCACTGACGACACACCACTCCTCGCCCGTTGAGCGAGGAGCGCAGCGACGAGACGAAACGCGGTACGGATGCCGGAACTCAGCGCGTGACCGTCACCGTGAGGGCCTTGCTCTCGGTGCTCCCGGCGGCGTTCACGAACTCGACGCGGTAGGTGTGCGTCCCGACCGGCCGCCCGTCGACCGCGACCGTGACCCGCTGGGCGGCGGGGCTGTGCGCGACCACGTCGCCCTCGGCGAGCAGCACGCCGTCCTCGTAGAGACGGTACGAGGTCGCATTCGTGCCCCACCACATGTCGGCGGTGAGCGTGTACGAGCCGTCGCCGTCCCAATTGTCGGCCGAGAGCACGGGCGTGCCGGGAGCTGCATCCGTCACCGTCACCGTCACGGGCTGCACCACGGTCACCCCGCGCGAGTTCACGAGCTCACCGGTGTACTCGTACGAGCCGTTCTTCTTGCCGGTCACGGCGACCCGCGCCGTCTGCGCGGCCGTCCCGCCGAAGGTCAGCGGCACGGTCTCGATCAGCGTGCCGTTCTCGAACACCCGCAGCGCTGTGGCGTTCGAGCCCCACCACAGGTTCATGGTCACCGTGTAGTCGCCGTCGAGCAGGCCGGTGTCATGGCCGTTGTCGTGCGACAGCACACCGCGCGCCGGCACAGCCGTCGCAGCATCCTTCAGCACGAGCGCATCGACCGCAGTGTCCAGCGCATCCGACGCTCCCGCGACCGCAGACGCACTCGGGCTCACCGCGGCCAGCACGATGTCGGCCCGAGCGATCGCCCCGGGCAGGGCGGCCGCCGAGGACTCGACATAGGCCGCCAGGTCGAGGGCAGCGGCAGCATCCCGCCGCTCCCGCAAGACCGAGGTGTCGGCACCCGCCACCGGTTCGCGCACGAGCTCGAGGTCGTCGATCGTGCCCCACGCCCCGGCAGGCAGAGCAGCCGCGACCCGCACGACAGCCGTGCCCTCCGCGCCCACCTGCAGCGCCGCGGTAGTCGGCGTCGACCACACCCGCCACCCGTCGAACCCGAACGCCGCAGCAGCGCCGGCCACCGACGGAGACGAGAGAGACAGAGACGCCCGCCCGTCAGCGCCCTCGCCGTCGCCCTGCAGCGACGCGCGCGCGACGTACGACCCGGCGGGGAGCCCCGTCACGGTCTGGGACAGCTCGAACGAGTACGCGGATGCCGCATAGAAGTGGGCCGAGTGGGTGCCGTTTCGCGGGTCGTCCCAGGCACGCAGGGTCAGGCCGGATCCGCTCGTCCGCCACATGCTCGTGTCGGCATCCTCGAACCCGGGATTGCGCAAGAAGTTGCGTGCAGAGACGGTGACGGTGGCGGTGGCCGCGAGGCCGGCATCCGTCGTCCCCGTGATCGTGTACTCGCCGACGCCCTCGATGAACTCCGCGCCCGGCGACCAGGTCACCGCCTGGCGCTCCGATGATCCGTCGTTGTAGAGCACCGTGACCTCGCTCGGCAGCTCGACGACATCACCCTCGGTCACCGGCAGCGCGACGGGCTGCACCGACTCGACCGCCCGGGGAGCCTGAGCGCCCGTGCGCACGTACGAGAAGATGTTCAGCGCGTCGGATGCCGTGCCGTCGAAGCCGAACAGCGCCTGGTTGTCCCACGCGGATCCGCCGAACCAGTGCCCGGCGTCTTCGGGCTCGTACTCGCCCGCGAAGCTCGACGCCCACCCGGATCCGTCACGCTCCCACAGTGCCTTGTTCTGTTCGAGCTGCACCGGAGGGCCGACCGGCAGCCATGCGGGCTCCCAGTAGTAGACGCCGATCCCGGCATCCCCCACGTCGGCGACGGCCTGCACGACCGCGCGCACCGCGTCGGCCTGACCCTGCACGCTCACCGGATACTGCGTCGCCTCGGACGGCAGATCGATCACGTTGCCGTGCCCGTCTCCGTCGTCGAGCGTGAACGCCCATGAGGTCTCGGCGACCATGACCTTCTTGTCGTAGGTCTCGGCCACGTGCGAGAGCACGGCCGTGAGATTCTCGGGGGTGCCGTGCCAGAACGGGTAGTACGACGACGCGAACACGTCGTAGTCGACGTCGCGGCGGTCGAGCTGCGCGGCGACGTCGGCGTAGAAGCCGGCGCGCTCGGGGTTGGTGAAGTGCAGGGCCACGAGCGTATCGGGCGACTCGGAGCGCACGGCTGCCGAGCCGGCCGAGAACACCTTCGCCATGTCATCCCAGCCGCGCACCCCGGCGACGCCGCCGTTGGTCTCGTTGCCGACCTGCACCATACGCAGGTCGACCCCGGCATCCACCAGGCGCCGCACCGCATCGCGGGTGAAGACGCCGACCTCGGCGGCGACCTCCTCAGCGGTCAGTCCTTCCCAGGCCTTGGGCGCCTGCTGCTTGGCGGGGTCGGCCCAGAAATCCGAGTAGTGGAAGTCGACGAGCACGCCGAGGCCGGCATCCGTCGCACGCTGCGAGATCTCGATCGCCCGGTCGACGTCGACATCACCGCCGCCGTAGCCGTTGCCGTTGGCGTCGAAGGGATCGTTCCAGACGCGCACGCGCACGTCGGTGACCCCGGAATCGGCGAGGATCTCGAACAGATCGCCCGGTGCGCCCCCGGCGTCGCGGAAGACCACACCCGATGCCTCGAGAGACAGCACCGACGACACATCGACGCCGCCGATGAAGTCGGCGGGCAGGTTCTCGACGCGCGGGACGGTGATGGTGGCGTCCACCGGGTCGGATCCCGCGACGGCCGCAGACACGGATGCCGGCGACGGCGCGGCCGAGGCGGGCAGCGCCACCCCGATCAGGGCGACGGCGGTGACCGCGCCCAGGGCGGTGGAGAGAAGGGAACGCGTGCGACGGTGCATGACGGCCTTTCGAGCGGTGGAGGTGAGGGTCAGCCCTTGACGGACCCTTGGGTGAGGCCGCCCACGATGTACTTCTGCAGCGAGAAGAACAGCGCAAGCACGGGAACGGCGGCGACGACGACACCGGCGGCGAACAGCCCCCAGCGCGAGGTCAGCTGGTTCGAGACCCACTGGTACATGCCGACGGCGAGGGTCCAGTTGTCCTCGGAGGTGAGGATGATCTTCGACAGGATGAAGTCGCCGAAGGCCGCGAGGAACGCCAGCAACGCGACGACCGCGAGGATCGGCACGACCAGCGGCATGATGAGCCGCCAGAAGATCTGCGCGTGGCTCGCACCGTCGATCTTCGCCGACTCGTCGATCTCGACGGGGATCGTGTTGAAGAAGCCGTACATGAGGAACGTGTTCGCGCCGAGGGCGCCGCCGAGGTACACGCAGATCAGGGCGATCTTCGAGTTGATGCCGAGGGCCGGCACGACATCGCCGATCGTCTGCAGCATCAGGAAGATCGCGATGAACGCGAGCGCCTGCGGGAACATCTGCAGCACGAGCAGCGTGGTGAGGCTGGCACGCCTGCCGCTGAAGCGGAACCGCGAGAACGCGTATGCACCGCAGGCGCCCATGAGCACCGATCCGACCGCGGTCACGCCACCGATCAGCAGGGTGTTGCCGAACCACACCCAGTAGCGGCTCTCACCGAGTGCGATGTAGTTCGCGGGATCGAAGGCGCTGAACAGGGCGCTGGATGCCGCGAGGCTGCCGTTCGGGTTGAGCGACGCCGACAGCACGTATACGAGCGGGAACGCCGCGAAGAACAGCACCACGACGGCGAGGATGTACTTCCAGCCGACATCGCCCCACCACCGACGCCGGCGCGCACCGGCGCGGGCGGCCTCGGCATCCTTCGACGAACCGGTCACGATGACTCTGGTCTCACTCATCACTGGTACTCCTCGAGCTTGCGGGTCTGTCGGAAGCTCAGTGCCGAGATGAGACCGACCACGATGAAGGCGATGATCGACAGGGCACTCGCGAGGCCGTAGTCGGCCGCGCCCCCCGAGACGCCCGAGACGTCATAGATGGCGGAGACGAGAATGTCGGTCGAGCCCAGTGCATACGGCGCCCCGGCGATGGCCGGCCCGCCGTTGTTGAAGGTGTAGATCACGGTGAAGTTGTTGAAGGCCACCGCGAACGAGGCGATCAGCAGCGGGGCCGTCGACACGAGCAGCAGCGGGAGCACGATCGCGCGGAAGCGCTGCAGCTTGTTCGCGCCGTCGATCTCGGCGGCCTCGAGGGTCTCCCCCGGCAGCGACTGCAGGGCACCTGTGCACACGAGGAACCAGTACGGATAGCTGAGCCACACGTTGACGAAGATCACCGCACCGCGGGTGAGCCACGGGTCGCCGAGCCAGTTGATGTGCGAGCCGAAGAACAGCAGGTCGTTGATCACACCGAACTCGGCGTTGAACATGCCGCGGAAGAGCAGTGCGGCCATGAACGCCGGGAACGCGTACGGGAGGATGAACAGCGCCCGCAGGAACCGGCGCCCCTTGACCCGAGGGTCGTTGTAGACGATCGCGAGACCGAGACCGACGGCGAAGCTCAGCACCACCGACAGGATGGCGAACGCGAAGGTCCACACCGTCACGCTCAGCAGGGTGCCCGCGAGCCCCGAGTCGGTGAAGAGGGTGACGAAGTTCGCGAAGCCCACGTTCACCGACCAGCCGGTCGGCAGCGCCGTGCCGTCGTCGGCGACGAACGCGCCCAGATCCGTGGCGGTGTAGACCGTGCCCGACTGCGTGTCGGTGATCGTCTGCGCTCCCGCATCCCACACCAGGGTCGGCTCGTACACCGAACCGGTGGATCCCTCGCGCGTGCGGATCGAGCCGTCGTTCGGGTCGTCGGAGACGGGGACGCGCAGATCCTTGATGCTCGCCCCGAGCGTGGGGTCGGTGAGGACCGTCGCGCGGGGGATGACCGTCCAGCCCGGCACGGTGCTCGGGGCGCCCGTGGCGCCGACCTCGGCGCCGGAGACATCGGACAGCGGTTCGGTCGCGGATCCGACCTGCACGTCGCCGTCGTCATCGACGATCGCGAAGCCCAGCTCGCCGCCGCGCTCGACGATCGAGAGCGGATAGTCGGCGGATCCCTCGACACGGCGCTCGCCCTGGATCAGGGCGGCGTCGACCGCCTGCTCCTGGGTGCCGACGTGTCCGGTGCCGTAGTTCGTGAACGCGATGTAGGCCGTGTATCCGAAGATGAAGATCTGGAAGACGAGCAGGAAGATCAGCCCGGGCATCAGGTACTTGAGCGGCAGCGCTCGGCGGGTGAAGTACACCCAGTCGGCGATGACGACCAGCAGCACGACGACGCCGAGGACGATCCACGACTCGGCGCTCCATGCCGAGATCGCCGTCATGATGCCGAAGGCGTTGACCAGCGCCATAAGGGCGAGCTTGATGAGGAACCCCCAGCCGAGGCCGCGGAAGCGGCGGGCGTGCGGTTCACCCGTGGGCTTCACCACAGGGGTGGGGGCTGATGCCGGTGAGGGCGGGGCCTGGATCGTCATGTGTGCGTCCTGTCTGCGGATCGGTGGGGCCCTTCGTCTCGTCGCTGCGCTCCTCGCTCAGGAGACGGCCGTGACAGAACCGGCTCCTCGCTCAGGAGACGGCCGTGACAGAACCGACTCCTGAGCGAGCGAAGCGAGACGAAGGGCCCCGGCAGAATCAACCGGCGAGCGTCGTCTCGAGGTCGCTGACCATGGTGTTCCACGTCGACGAGGGGTCGGCGCCGTTGATGATCTGCACCTGGGCGGCGTTCCAGAGATCCCACACCGAGCCCATCTCGGGGATCGACGGCATCGGCACGCCGCCCTGAGCGGAGGCGACGAATCCGGCGGTGATCGGGTCGGACGAGACCTCCTCGGCGAGAGCGGTCCAGGCGGGGATGCGCGGGTCAGCCTCGTAGAGCGCGCGCTGCGCGTCTTCCGTGCCGAGGTAGTTCACCAGGAACTCCTGCGCGAGGAGCGCGTTCTTGCTCTTGCTCGACAGGTAGAAGCCCTGCACGCCGACGAACGGCGCGGCGGCCTCGCCACCGGCCGAGGGGATCGGGTTCACGGCGACGTTGACCCCGTCGAAGGCGCTGATCGCCCACGGGCCCTGGATCGTGTACGGAGCCTTGCCCGAGGCGAACAGCTCGTTGTTGATGTCGTAGTCGATCGTGGTCGAGATGTACCCGGTGCCGTTCGAGCCGTTGGCGCCGAGCCAGTTCGCGAAGGCCTCGCCGGGCGCACCGCCCATGCCGACCTCGGTCGTGTACGACCCGGTCTCGTCCTGCACGAAGACCGGAGCGCCGAACGAGGTCTGCAGACCGTACATCGTGTATCCGTCGCCGGTCTCGCCCGCGGTGTTGATGACGACCGGACGCTCGGTGCCCGCGGCCAGGCCCTTGGCGATCAGGTCGTCCCAGGTGGCCGGTGCCTCCGCGCCGACGAGGTCGACGTTCTGCACGAGGGCGATCGTCTCGAGCGAGTACGGCATCGCGTACAGCTGGCCGTCGTAGGTCATCGCGTCGAGCGCGACCTGCTCGAACTCCGAGGACTTGTCGCCGAGGTCGATCGTGTCGACGACTCCGGCCGCGACCAGCGCGCCGAGCCAGTCGTGGGCGCCGACGGTGATGTCGGGCCCCTCGCCGGTGGGGACCTGGGCGATGAAGTCGTTGCGGAGGTCCTCGAAGTTCTTCTGCACGAGGGTGACCTTGGCTCCGGTCTCCTCCTCGAAGGCTTCGGCGGCTGCGGTGATCGCGGCTTCGCGCTCGGCATCCGTCCAGATGACGAGCTCGGCTCCTTCGCCGGTCGCGGCGTCGTCGCCGCCGTCGGGTGCGCCGGCCGAGCAGCCCGCGAGGACCACGGCCGCGGCGAGAGCGAGTGCGCCGACTCCGATGTGCTTGCGCATGCGTTTTCCTATCTGTTGTGGCCGACGATGCGCTTCGCGTCATCGCGACCGGTGGTTTTTCGGTGTGCGGTTGTGTTGTGGTCCCGACCCGCGCCCTGAGCGGGCGGAGCGAGACGTCGGGCGATCAGTGGGAGGTGCGGATGACGGCGACGCCGCCGGCTGCGATCGTCAGGGCGCCCGAGACCTCGGCGCCGGTGAGCAGCTCGACACCGGAGGCGTCGAGCTCGACGGCGTCCTCACGGTGGTTGACGGCGATGCGGTAGTCCGCATCGGCGCCGTGCCGGGTGATGACTTCGAGGCCGTCCGGCGTGCCAGCCGGGGCGATGCCGGCATCGGCGTAGACCTCGTGAAGGAGGGCGCGCATGCCCGCGGGGTCCAGTCGGGTGGCGACGTACCAGCCGGTGCCCGACCCGTGGATGTTGCGAGTGATCGCCGGCTCGCCCTCACCGGGTCCGCCGGCGAAGTTGGCGATGACCTCGGCTCCTTCGAGCGCGATGTCCTCCTGCCAGACGTCGGCGATGATGCCCTCGTGGTCGACCCAGTCGAGCCCGTGGCTCTCCCCGTCGCGCAGCGGCAGGAACTCCTCGACCGTGAGGCCCAGCGCATCGCGCAGCGGAGCGACGAAGCCGCCCTCGTGCACGGCGTCGTTCTCGTCGACGATCGCCGAGAAGAACGACACGAGCAGCGTGCCGCCGCCGTCGACGTACGCGGTGAGGTTCGCGGCATCCGCGGTGCTGAGCAGGTACTGCGCGGGGGCGACGACCAGGCGGTAGCCCGAGAGGTCCTGCCCCGGCAGCGCGAAGTCGACGGTGATGCCGTCGCGCCAGAGCTGCTCGTAGAAGCGGCGCACCTGGGCGGCGTGCGTGACATCCTCCGAGGGGCGCCATTCGAGATCCTGGGCCCAGAACGACTCGAAGTCCCAGAGGATCGCGACATCGGCCTTCACCGTGCTGCCCTGCACCTCGTCGAGGCGGCCGAGCGCCGCACCGAGGTCGACGACCTCGCGGAAGACCCGCGACTCGGTGCCGGCATGCGGCAGCATCGCGGAGTGGAACTTCTCGGCGCCCGAGCGTCCGGCCCGCCACTGGAAGAAGAGGATGCCGTCGGCTCCGCGCCCCAGATGCGTCAGCGAGTTGCGGGCCATCTCACCGCGGCGCTTCGCGATGTTGCGCGGCTGCCAGTTGACGGCCGAGGTGGAGTGCTCCATCAGGATCCACGGCTTGCCCCCGCCGACCGAGCGGCTGAGGTCGGCGGCGATCGCGAGCCCGATGTGCGCGTCCTCATCGGCCGCCCACAGGTAGTGGTCGTCCGAGACGATGTCGACCTCGCGGCCCCACGCCCACAGATCCGTGGTCCAGCTCTGGTTCGCCATGAAGTTCGTGGTCACCGGCTGGTCGGCGTGCGCGCGGATCGCATCGCGCTCGGCGATGAAGCACGCACGCAGCTGGTGGTCGGTGAAGCGGGCGAAGTCGAGGCGCTGGGCCGGATTCACGACGCTCGGGGCGATGGCCGGGGCACCGACGTGCTCCCATGCCGAGTAGTGCTGGCCCCAGAAGGCGGTGCCCCAGGCGCTGTTCAGCGCCTCGAGCGTGGCGTACTTCTCCTGGAGCCAGAGACGGAAGGCGGCGACCCCGTGCGGGGAGTAGTCCTCGCCCACGGGGACGCCGTATTCGTTGTGCACGTGCCAGAGCACGACGGACGGATGCTGCGCGTAGCGGGACGCGAGAGCATCCGCGATCCGCACGATCGCCTCGCGGTAGGCCGGCGCCGAGTGCGAGGCCATGCCGCGGGATCCGAAGCCCATCGTGCGTCCCTCGCGATCGATGACCCGCGCGTCGGGGTGGTTCGCGAAGAACCAGGCGGGCGGCGATGCGGTCGGGGTGCCGAGATCGACGGCGATGCCGTTCTCGTGCAGCAGGTCGAGCAGCTCGTCGAGCCAGGCGAAGTCGAACTCCCCCTCGGCGACCTCGACGAGCGCCCACGAGAAGATGCCCACGCTGACCAGGTTCACTCCGGCCTCGCGCATCAGGACGACGTCCTCGCGCCAGGTCTCGGGCGACCACTGCTCGGGGTTGTAGTCGCCGCCGTAGGCGATTCCGCGCAGAGCGGGCCAGGCGTGGGGGGAGGTCATCGGCACTCCATCGGGTCGGTGCGGTCGTGGTGCGTGTCCCGTGCTGCTGTCGCTCATTCGACTGGGACCGGTCTCAGCCTGTCACAGGAACATGACTGGGACCGGTCTCAGTTCTACCCCAGGTCTCGTCTCGATCACAACACCCGTTACCGAACTGAGACCGGTCCCAGTTCGGACTACCGCCGCAGCGGATGCTGTGGGTAGAGTCACAGGCGATGAGTGATGTCAGCGCGAAGCGCAAGCCGACGATCCGCCAGATCGCGGCGCAGGCGGGGGTGTCCCGCAGCACGGTCTCGCGCGTGATCAACGGCGGGCACTGGGTGTCCCCTGACGCCAGGCAGGCCGTCGAAGAGGCGATCCTCGCCACGGGGTACACCGCCAACCATCACGCCCGCAGCCTGGCGACCGGTCGCGCAGGATCACTCGCCTTCCTGCTCACCGAACCTCAGCAGCTGCTGTTCGACGATCCGACCTTCGCATTGCTGCTGCGCGGCGCCGCCGAAGCCCTCGCCCAGCGGGCGATGACCCTGGTGCTGCTCGTCGCCGGAACACCCGCCGAGCGCGCGAGCGTCGCGCAGTTCCTCAGCGCCGGACACGTCGACGGCGTCATGCTGATCTCGTCGCACGAATCCGACCCGCTGCTCGATCAGCTGATCGAGGTCGGCATCCCCACGGTCTGCTGCGGCGTCCCCCTCGGCCACGAACGCGACCTCTCGACGATCTCCGTCGACGAGATCGCCTCGGCTCGTGCGATGGCCACGCACCTCGTGTCACAGGGACACCGCCGGATCGGCATGATCGCCGGCCCCGACGACACCCCCGGAGGGCGCTACCGACTGGTCGGGTTCCGCGAGGAGCTCGGCGACCTGTACGACGAGGCGCTGGTCGAGCGGGGCGACTACTCGTACGAGTCGGGTCTGAACGCGATGACCCGGATGCTCGACCACGACGTCGACCACGACGTCGACGCCGTGTTCGCCGCCTCCGACCGGATGGCCGCAGGCGCCATCGCCGCCGCCCGCCGCGCCGGACGCCGCGTGCCTGAAGACATCGCGATCGCCGGCTTCGACGACTCGGGCCTCGCCGCCACTCACGAGCCGCCGATCACCACCATGCGTCAGCCCTGGGATCAGATCAGCGCGCAGATGGTCGCCGTACTGCTCGAAGTCATCGCGGGCGCGCCCGCCCGTTCCGTCATCCTCGACACCGAGCTCGTGGTGCGCGCGAGCGCGTAGATCTTTCCGCGCTCTGCTCCTGTCGTCGTCTTCTCGCTCAGCCCAGCAGGGGGAACCAGTGCCGGTCGCGCAGGACGGACCCACCGCCGACCGCGACCCAGGATCCCTCGATGACGGGAGCACCCTCCGACATCCACACTCCGAAGTGGGCGTGCGGCGTCGGCCAGGGGTAGTCGTCCTGGGGCGAGTCGACGACATTTCGCACCGCGCCCGCGAACGTCGGCGGCTCCCGGGATCCGGTCACCTGCTCGGCAAGTTCGACGATCGCGCTCTCTCCGGTCGGGTCGCCCACACCGACGATCCGATGCGGCAGATCGATACGACCGTCTTCGCGTCTCGGCACGCAGAAGACCCGGTCATCCTGTCGCAGGAGCAGCCGGACGATGCTCATCGGGCGAGGAGGGGTGCGGCGGCGAATCACCTCGGCCCTGCCGTGGCGGGGCAGCCACGCGGCATCCGATGTCACGTGGATAACGGTCTCGTCGTCTGTGGTCACCCCGCGAGCGTAACCGCAGGATGCGGAGCGCGCGGCTTCTAGAGGGGCCGGTAGACATCCGCACGATGCGCGATGCGAAGCACGTACACGACGTGGGCATCTTCATCGACTCGAACGACGACACGATAGGCGATCCCCACATACCTGCTGCGCTGACCTTCGAGTTCCGCCCCGAGCGGCTTCGTGACACGAAGAGGATTCTCCGTCAGCGGCCCGTCGAGAAACCGCAAGACAGCGTCGGCGAACTTCGGCTCCAAGCGCTGCAGCGCGCGAAGTGCTGGACGGGTGACCTGGACGTCGTATGGTCGGGGGCTCACCGACGCGCCAGCTGCTCGCGCACCTCGTCGAGACTCAGCGTTCGACCCTCGCGGATATCTGCATCCGCCTCGGCGACCTCTGTGGCATGCTGCGGATCGTGAAGCAGCGCCAATGTCTCCTGAAGCGCTTCGAGATCGTCGACACTGAGCATGACGACTGCGGGCCTGCCGTGACGAGTGATCGTGACGGCATCATGGGTGGTGTCGATCGACTCGACCAACTGCGAAAGCCTGTCTTTCGCCTCACTCACGGAAACTGTCTGCATACCCGGATTCTAGCCGATATTGCGGCCGAAAATATAGCCGATAATAGAGCCGAAAAGAGCTACGCCGCGCGCTCGCGGTGAGCGAGAAGCAGCGCGTCAGGCGGTCGGGAAGCGCGGGTCGAGAGCGTAGTCCTTCTGCCGCAGCTCGAGCGCCGCGGCGACCTGGGCGGGAGCATCGTCGCCGACGAGCACGCGAAGGCGTGGGCCGTCTGCTGCGGCGACTCGGGCGAGGATCGCCCGCGCGGCATCCTCGGGCGTCGTGCCGCCGCTCGACTCGCCCGCAGGCCAGGGAACCTCCGCCGTGCCGAACATCTCGATCCGCTGCTCGTCGTAGGCATCCAGGGGCGAACTGAACCGCATGCTCGCACCGGCCCACTCCGTATCCAGCGCCCCCGGCTCGATCAGGGAGACGCGGATGCCGAATCGCTCGACCTCCGCGGCCATCGCCTCGCTGAATGCTTCGAGGCCCCATTTCGTGGAGTTGTAGAGGCCGAGCAGCGGCATGGTCCCGACGGCTCCGACCGTCGAGATCTGCACGATGTGTCCGCCACCCTGGAGACGCATGATCGGGACGACGGCTTGACTCAACCAGAGGGGGCCGAGCAGATTCGTGTCGACGATCGCCCGGACGTCCTCTTCCGACGCCTCTTCGAGCGCTCCGATCATGCCGTAACCCGCGTTATTGACGAGGACGTCGATTCCTCCGAGCAGGTCGGCGGCACGCTGAACGGTCTCCTGCGCCGCATCGCGGTCGCGTACGTCGAGGGTCATCACGGTCAGCCGCTCGTGGTCGGGCAGCGCGTGGTCGCCCCTGACCGTCGCCACGACGGCGTGACCCGCGTCGAGGGCGGCAGTGGTGAGCGCTCGCCCGAGGCCCCGACTGCTGCCGGTGATGAACCATGTCTGCGGTGAAGTCATGGGAAGACTGTAGCGTGAACTGGACGCTCCGTCTCGTTTACTCGAGTATCGTTGTCCGCATGGCCCGTGAACGAACCCGCACCAAGGTGCACGCCGCTGCGCTCTCTCTGGCCGGCGAGCGTCAGGTGGCGGCGATCACGATGGAGGGGATCGCCGCACGAGCGGGAGTCAGCAAACAGACGCTCTACCGGTCATGGTCCTCGACGGGCGAGATCCTGTTCGACGCGCTCCTGGCTCGCAGCCTCGACGAGAACGGCAGGATCACCGTGCCGAACTCCGGCGATCTCGCCCTCGACCTCGCGGCGCTCGCGACCGGCATGATCGACGAGCTCGTCGACCCCACGCAGGAACGGCTGCTCAGAGCCGTCACCGCTGAGCTGCAGTCGGACGACGGCCTCGCAGCGCAGTATCGCGACCTGCTGCTCGAGCCGCAGGTGAGCGGGATCTCCGACCGCCTGCGCCAGGCGAGAGTGCGCGCCCCTGAGGATGTGGCAGAGCTGTTCGTCGGACCGATCTTCCACCGCTGGCTGCTGCGCAGCCGACCGTTCGATGCGGAATGGGTCGCCGCTCACGTCGAGCGCGTCATGCGAAGCGCCGGCGCGCGGTGACAGTCGGCGACGACGACCGCCTCACTCGCAGGTCGTGAGGGCGAGGGCGATCAGAGGCAGGCTGTCTCGAGAGACGACCGTCGTGCAGACGACGTTCTCCTCGACGCGGAACCCGACCGCGTAGACCAACGGATCGGTGTCGATGTGGAGAGCGTCCCGTTCGCTGCCGTCCACGTCGACGGATGCTCGGGTCACCGCTGAGAGCCTCGGCTCCCATCCGCCGTCCCCGTCGCTCGGCCCGTCGGGGAGCCCGAGCTCCTCGCGGAAGCCATTGCGCAGCACGTGGCTGGTGTGGTCAACGAGCTGCTGCGCGAGCGAATGCCGTTCGGGATCCGGCGATGCCTGCCAGCTGGTGCGCACCGCCTCCCACAGCATCGGGTACTTGAAGACCTGAGCCTGCTCGATCAGCCAGGCAGGGCGACCCCAGGGCGGCTCCTCCTCCAGTGATCGTCGGGTCGCGGCATCCAGCTCGACCTCATTGCGAGGGTCGGAGTGATCCTCCGGATGCCGCCACAGCGTGTAGCTGAACGACGCCGACGACTCCGTCACGCCTGTCGGCCCGATGCTCTGCATGAATCCCGCGCCCGATATGCGCGTGAGCGCCAGCTGCGGGCGCAACTGGAACACCGGGAAGGTGAGATCCCGGACGCGAGCTTCGGACTCGTCTCTCGGGTCTGGGGCGTCCATGGGCACTACTCCGGCGAACTCCATCCGCCCAGTCTGATCGCTGCCGTGATCGACGTCCACCGTGAGCGCCGCAGCCGGCGGAGAACAGCACGACCCGGGCAGAAGGCCTCAGCCGCGCATGGCGACGCCGCGGCGCCAGTAGCCCATGAAGGCCACCTGCCCGCGGTCGATGCCGAGGTCCTTGACCAGGTGCCGGCGCAGCGTCGTCACGACGCCGCTCTCGCCGGCGATCCAGAAGTAGCGCTCCGCGGGAGCATCCGCCGCCGCGATGTCCTCGCCGAGACCCGAGTAGTCGGGCGTCTCCCAGAGCAGATCTTCGGACTCGATGTCCTTCACGTCGATCTCGTCGGCGGCATCCGCATCTCCGAGGTAGCCGAGCACGGCAGGGATCAGACGCACGCCGTGGGGTTCGCCGATGTCGCGGGGCAGCCAGCGCACCTCGACACCGACGGGGGCGTCGATGCGCAAGACATCGGCGGGCGACGGAACCTCGATGAACGCGCAGCCGCGCAGGTCGCTCGGGGCATCTTCGAGGATGCGGGCGATCGCCGGAGCGGCGGTCTCGTCGCCCACGAGCACGACCGAGGTGGCCGAGCCCGGCTCGTATTCGGCTCCGCCGTGGGCTGCGGCGGCCACACCTCGACGCGGCCCGACGAGGAACAGTTCCTGGCCCACCTCAGCCGTACTGGCCCACAGCGACGCGGGCCCGGTGAGTCCGGGAGCGAGATGCAGCACGAAGTCGACGTCGACCTCGGTGCCCGCGTCGGTCACGCGAAGGTCACGCACCGAGTAGGTGCGCATGGACCCGCGCTCGCCCTCGGGAACGGCGAGGAAGGATCCCCACCAGTCGTCGGTATCGCGGTCGAGATCGGGCAGGATGCCGGATGCCGGCGGGAAGACCAGCTTGATCCGGGAGTCGAAGACGTCTCCCGGCGTGGCGAACTCGAACAGGTCGTCGCCCCCGAAGGTCACGCGCACGAAGTTCGGCGAGACCCGGGCGACGCCGCGCACCTCGGCACGCGCCAGCACGTAGGTGGGGCGTTCGGTGGTGGTCTCAGCGGACATGGTGCCTCCCGATAGGTGTGACCATCGGCTTTCCGGAGACCGGATCCGTGGTGATCTGATTGGCGAGGTCGAAGACCTCTTCGACGAGTTGGGCGGTCACGACATCCTGCGGAGCACCGGTGGCGTGCACCCTGCCCTCCTTCATCGCGACGAGCTCGTCGGAATAGCGCGCGGCCAGGTTGAGGTCGTGCAGCACCATGACGATCGTGGTGCCGCGCGAGACGCTCAGATCGGTGAGCAGGTCGAGCACCTCGACCTGGTGCGCGACGTCGAGGAACGTGGTCGGCTCGTCGAGGAGCAGGATGTCGGTCTCCTGCGCGAGCGCCATCGCGATCCAGACGCGCTGGCGCTGACCACCCGAGAGCTCATCGACGCTGCGGTCGGCGAGCTCGGTGGTGCCGGTCGCGGCGAGCGCATCCGCCACGACCTCGTAGTCGTGCGCGCTCCAGCGGGCCAGCATCTTCTGGTGCGGATGCCGGCCGCGACCGACCAGGTCGGCGACTGCGATCCCCTCGGGCGCGACCGGCGACTGCGGCAGGAGCCCGAGAATGCGTGCGACCTCCTTGGTCGGACGCGCGTGCACGGACCTGCCGTCGAGCACGATCTGCCCATCGGTGGGCGACAGCAGGCGGGCGAGCGCACGCAGCAGCGTCGACTTGCCGCATCCGTTCGCCCCGACGATCGTCGTGATCTTGCCCGGAGCGATAGCGAGGTCGAGCCCGTCGATGATCGTGCGGTCGCCGTAGGCGAGGGTGACGGACTCTGCCGTCAGGGTGTGCGCCTCGGTCACAGGGAACCTCCCGAGCGGTTGGTGCGGATGAGCAGGTAGATCAGATACGGGGCGCCGAGCACTCCGGTGACGACACCGACCGGGTAGCGGTCGCCGAACGCGAACTGCCCCAGCAGGTCGCCGCCCAGCACCAGCACCGCGCCGATGAACGCACTGGGGACCAGCAGGTTCGCCCCGGGGCCGGTGATGCGGGCGGCGATGGGACCGGCCATGAAGGCGACGAACGCGATGGGTCCGGTCGCCGCGGTGGCGAAGGCCAGCAGGGCCACCGCCCCGAGGATGTACAGCAGTCGCGTGGTGTTGACCCGCACGCCGAGCCCGGAGGCCGAGTCGTCGCCCAGCTGCATCGCGCCGAGGGCGCGCCCCTGCAGCAGCATGAGCGGCACGATCACGACCGATGCGAGGGCCAGCGGCATCACTCGTTCCCAGGAGGCGTTGTTCAGGCTGCCGGTGAGCCACTGCATGGCGGTCTGGATGTCCCAGCTCGCCGCCCGCGACAGCACGTACGAGATCACGCTCTGCAGCATCGCGGCGACACCGATCCCGATGAGGATCAGGCGGGTGCCGGCGAAGCCGTTCTTGATCGACAGCAGGTAGATGACCCCCGCCGTCACGACCGCGCCGGCGAGGGCGAACAGCGACACGAGGGGCCCGTCGAGCGACAGCACGACGATGCCGACGACGGCCGCGGCACCCGCGCCGTTCGAGATGCCGATGATGTCGGGGGAGGCGAGCGGATTGCGCAGCAGTGTCTGGAACGACACACCCGCGATGCCGAATGCGAAGCCGGCAAGGATGGCGAGAATCGCCCGGGGCAGCCGCAGCTCGCCGACCGTGAACGATGCGCCGGGCACGGTCTCGCCGAGGATGACGCGGATCACCGCATCGAGCGGATAGAAGGTGTTGCCGATCATCAGCGCGGTGGTGAAGAGCGCGACCAGCAGAGCGCCGAGCACGATCGTGGCGACGGAGTGGCGACGATGGCGCGATCGACGTCCGGCGATGATCGCGTCGACCTGGGCGCGGGCGTCGTCGGCGCCCGGGGTCATCGGGGCGGCGGGGCGGTCGATGGTGCTCACAGTTCACGCACCTTCTGGCGACGGACGATCCAGATGAAGAACGGGGCGCCGATGATCGCGGTGATGATGCCGACCTGGATCTCCTCCGACGACGGGGAGATCACGCGGCCCACGACGTCGCTCGCGAGCAGGAGCGCGGCTCCGGCGACGGCCGAGAACGGCAGCAGCCAGCGGTGGTCGGTGCCGATCAGCATCCGGCACACGTGCGGGATGACGAGGCCGACGAATCCGATCGGACCGGCGATCGCGGTGGCGGCTCCGGCGAGGATCACCGCGCCGACGGCCGACATCAGCCGCGTGCGGAACACGTGCTCGCCGAGGCCCTTCGCCATGTCGTCGCCGAGCGCGAGGGAGTTCATGCCGCGTGCGCTGAGGACGCAGATGAGCGCCCCGAGCGCGAGCACAGGTGCGGTGATCGCGATGCGCGGCCATTCCGCGCCCCCGACTCCGCCGATCTGCCAGGACTGGAACGACTGCAGCAGATCGACGCGGGGCAGCATGACCGCGCTGATCAGAGAGGCGAAGGCGGCAGAGGTCGCCGCCCCCGCGAGCGCGAGCTTGAGGGGGGTCGCGCCGCCTCTGCCGAGCGACCCGACGGTGTAGACGAACACGGCGGCGAGGGCCGCCCCGAGGATCGCCAATGCCATCTGGCTGTACGCGTCGGTGAGGCCGAGGAAGGCGAGTCCGATCACGACGGCCAGTGAGGCGCCGTTCGAGACGCCGAGGATGCCGGGGTCGGCGATCGGGTTGCGGGTGACCGCCTGCATGGTCGCGCCCGACAGCGCGAGGGCCGCGCCGACGAGGATCGCGAGCAGCGTGCGCGGGAGGCGCTTGATGATCGCGGCTTGGGCGAGCGTGTCATCCTGACCTGCGAGCGCGGCGAAGACGTCGTCGATGCTCACCGCGCGCACGCCGAAGCAGATCGACAGGACGCAGAGCACGAGCACGACGCCCACTCCGACGAGCAGCCAGAGCGAGCGCGCCCACGCCGGGCGCCGCAGGTCTGCGGTGCCCGGCGTGGGGAGGGTGACAGCGGTCACGGGGATTCAGTGCGAGAAGGTGACGCCGAAGGTCACTTCGTGAACGGCGACGCCAGCAGGGCGAGGTAGTCCGACAGACCCCACTGGATCGACAGCGGCGACGGGTTCGCCGATGCGGCGAGCGGAGTCGAGTTCGGGAGGATGACGACGTTGCCGGCGGCGACGGCCGGGATCTTCGACAGCAGCGGGTCGCCCTGCAGCATCGCGAGCGTCGAGTCGTCGCCGTACGTGACGAACACGTCGACGTCGTCGAACTTGTCGGCCTCCTCGGCGCTGACCGTGAGCGAGAACTCGTCGCTGTCAGCGTTGTCCTCGACGAGCTTCGGCAGCGGCAGACCGAGGTCGTCGTGCAGGTAGCCGGGGCGCGTGTCGACGGCCGTGTAGTAGCCGACCTGGCTGAGGTCGCTCGGGTCGAGGTAGGCGAACAGCACCTTCTTGTCCTTGAGTGCGGAGTTCTCGTCGAGCGCCTTCGCGGCGTCGGCGTGCAGCTCCTCGATCAGGGCCTCGCCCTGCTCTTCGAGTCCGAGAGCCTTCGAGTTCATCTCGATCATCTCGTCGACCGGGGTGCCCCAGGCGACCTCAGGGTAAGCGACGACCGGAGCGATCTTCGAGAGGGTGTCGTACTCCTCCTGCGTCAGTCCGGAGTATGCCGCGAGGATGACGTCGGGGTTCGTGTCGGCCACGGCCTCGTAGTCGATGCCGTCGGACTCGTCGAACAGCACGGGTGCGTCGGCGCCGAGCTCGTCGAGCTTGTCCTCGACCCAGGGCAGGATGCCGTTGTCGTCGTCATCGCCCCAGGTCGCCTTGCTCATGCCGACCGGCACGATGCCGAGGGCCAGCGGCACCTCGTGGTTCGCCCAGGCGACCGTCGCGACGCGCTCGGGCTTCGACTCGATCGTGGTCTCGCCGTACACGTGCTCGATCGTCACGGGAAAGGCGCTGTCGTCGGCGGGGTTTCCACCGGCCGAGTCCGACGCGTTGTCGTTCGAGGAGGTCGCGCAGGCGGTGAGGCCGATGGCGAGCGCCGCGGCGACACCGGCGGCGAGGAGACGAGAGGTGCGCACAGGCATGCCCTTCGGGTTGGCGTGGGGGTGTGCGGCGCGAGTGCGCCGGGCTTTGGTAAGCCTCGCCTAATCTAACAGATTGTTAGGCGACCCTCATCTCGGCATTCTCCTGTCGCGCTCCTCCTTCGCCTCCGCGCCGGGCGGCTCAGCATCCAGATGCCGAACTGATCCGGCACCGCTCTGGCGAGCGGCGTCGAGCGGGGCCAGTTACGCATCGCGCTGCTGAGCGGGGCCAGTTGCGCACCCCGCACGGGCGAGTCGGATGCCGAACTGACCCCGTCCAGCATCCGGATGCCGAACTGACCCCGCACCGCGCCCGGAGTCGGGCGGGATCGAACGGGGCCAATCGCGCACCGCCCTGCCGAGCGGCGTCGAGCGGGGTCAATTGCGCACCGCGCTGCCGAGCGGGGCCAGTTGCGCACCGCGAACGGGCAAATCGGATGCCGAACTGACCCCGTCCAGCATCCGGATGCCAAACTGACCCCGCACCGCGCCCGGAGTCGAGCGGTATCGATCGGGGTCAGCTGAGCACCCCACCGGCGAGCGGAGTCGAGCGGGGCGAGTTGCGCACCGCGCTGCCGAGCGGGGCCGATTGCGCACCCCGAACGGGCGAATCGGATGCCGAACTGACCCCGTCCAGCATCCGGATGCCAAACTGACCCCGCACCGCGCCCGGAGTCGAGCGGTATCGATCGGGGTCAGCTGAGCACCCCACCGGCGAGCGGAGTCGAGCGGGGCGAGTTGCGCACCGCGCTGCCGAGCGGGGCCGATTGCGCACCCCGAACGGGCGAATCGGATGCCGAACTGACCCCGCACAGCATCCGGATGCCAAACTGACCCCGCACCGCGCCCGGAGTCGAGCGGGATCGATCGGGGTCAGCTGAGCACCCCACCGGCGAGCGGAGACGAGCGGGGCCAGTTGCACACCCCGAACAGCCGAATCGGATGCCGAACTGACCCCGCACAGCATCCGGATGCCAAACTGACCCCGCACAGCATCCGGATGCCGAACTGACCCCGCCCCACACCAAAGCCCCCCGGGCATAGAAAAACCGGCCGGATCCGTGAGGATCCGACCGGTTTCAGGAAGCCTATGCGCGCTCAGAGAGCGCGGATGTTCGCCGCCTGCATGCCCTTGGGGCCACGCTCAGCGTCGAATTCGACCTTCTGGTTCTCACGGAGCTCCTTGAAACCGGAGCCGGTGATTGCCGAGTAGTGGGCGAAAAGGTCGTCCGTGCCGTCATCGGGAGCGATGAAGCCGAAGCCCTTTTCCGCGTTGAACCATTTCACAGTGCCAGTGGCCATGTGTTTTCTACTTTCTGTTTTCAAAACGGCCGCTTACGCGACCCGCGCCGTGCCGGAACGTCCGACATACGCGCATGCTCAACGTATCACGGCTCCCTGACCATCCGCCCTTAACCGCCGCTTCTGTTGCACGACAGCAGCCTCGGTGCGCGTGCCGACCTCGAGTTTGCGCAGCACGGCCGACACATGGACGCTGACGGTCTTCGCGCTGATGAAGAGCCTGTCGCCGATCTGGCGGTTGCTGAGCCCCTCGGCGATGAGCTCCAGCACCTGCAGCTCCCTGGCGGTGAGCGTATCGAGCGGGTCATCGGACCGCCCGGACCCGGATGCCGTCGCGAGCCCCGTCGCGAGCCCGGCCGCCGCGGAGAACTCCCCGACGACCCGCGCCAGGGGCACGTGTCCGAGACGCTCCGCCTCATTCCGCGCCTGCGCCATCACCGCAGCGGCCTCGGCGCGCGCACCCGTGTCCACGAGCAGACGACCGAGCTCGAGCCGCGTGGTGATGCGGAAGGTCACCGGCACGTCGTCGCCGTCGGCGAGGTCGACCGCCTCATGCAGGGCCGGGATCGACGGCGAGAGCAGTGATTCGAGGATGATCCCCCATCGGTCACCGAGAAGCTGCGGCGACTGCGCGAGCCAGGCTGCTCGCACCTGCTCCGCGGCATCGCGCACGTCGTCTCCGGCCGCCCGACGCTCGGCGATCAGCCATGCGGCCTCGAGCATGAGTCGGCGCTGGTGGAGGAAGACCGGCCCCTCGTCGGCGAGCATGGCCCTGATCTCCGCGAGAGCACCGGCATGGTCGGCACGGGCCTCGGCGACCGCGACGCGCATCATCACACCGTCGTACCAGATCTGGCGTTCCACGCGACCGGTCTCCTCGAACGACGGCAGCCACTCGCGCAGCAGGTCGGCCGCGTCGTCGTATCGACCGCGCCACGACAGCACCCGCACGCGTGTCATCGTGGAGTACATGTGCGAGATCCGGAGCGTCCGCTGGGCGAGCTCCCGAGCCAGCATGCCCTCGACGCGCTCGACCTCGCCGAGTTCGAGCAGCGGCACCGCCATGTTCTGGGTCATCAGCGCACCGGTCGTGCGCTCCACGCCGAACGCCCGTGCCGGAGCCAGCCCGTCTTCGGCGACGTGCACCGCATCACGGTAGCGTCCCAGAAGGCCGAGCAGATCGGAGTAGTTGACGCGATAGCGCATCTCCGCGTTGGTCCCGCGAGCGAGCCGAAGCGCCAGCGCGTACTCGCGGTGCCCGGCCTCGAGGTCGCCGAGGTGGGCACGCGCACCTCCGCGCACGTTCGCGGCGATCGACGCCTCGTCGTCGGATCCCGCGCGCACCGCCCGCTCCCCCGCCTCCGTGGCGAGCTCGATCGCCTCCTCGAGCCTCCCCGTGATCATGAGACGGCTCGCGAGCTGGTTGAGGATCGACCCACGCAGGCGGTCGTCATCGACCGCGCCGTCGAGGATGCCGAGAGACTGCTGCAGCAGCCCGATCGACCCCGCGCGCCCGAGGTTCATCAGATAGTAGGCCCGGTCGCGCAAGAGGCGCGCGTGCATCCCCGCATCGATCAGAGCAGGATCGACCTCGGCGAGCGCGGCGTCGACCACCGCGAGCGCCCGCTCCCCATCACCGGCGTTGCGCAGCACCGAGGCGAGGGTGCGCAACAGCTCGAACCGATCGAGATCGATGACATCCTCGGCGTCGGGCAGTCGGCCCCAGAGATCGAGGGCGAGCTCGCCGAAGCGCGCGGCGCTGGCGAACGCGAACCGCGACTTGGCGTCGAGCATCGCGACGACGGCGGCGGCGAGCGCTCGGCGATCGTCCTGCGCGAGCTGCCAGTGGTACGCGAGTGCCGCGGCATCCGCCCCCTCGGCCCCCTGGCCGCGCTCCTCGAGCGTCTCGGCGTACGACCTGTGCAACCTCGCACGCTCGCCAGGAAGAAGGTCGTCGTGCACGGCCTCGCGCAACAGCGCGTGGCGGAAGCGGTAGTCGTCGTCGACCACGACGAGGATGCCGCTGCGCGTGGCCTCACGCATGGCATCGTCGAACCGGGCCTCAGGGAGCCCGGCGAGCCGCATCACGAGCGGATGCGGGAGCGGCCGCTCGGCACCCGACGCGACCTGCACGACCCGCTTCGCATCGTCACCGAGTCGGTCGAACCGCGCGAGCAGCAGGTCGCGCAGGCTTCCGGGAAGCGGACCGGTGGAGCATCCCGCGATCTCCTCGACGAAGAACGGCACCCCCTCGGCACGCTGGTGGATGCGATCGAGCGCGGCATCGGACAGCGGCGCCCCGATGATCCCCTCGGCGAGCTGCCTGACAGCCGACGGGTGGAGCCGGTCGAGCGCGATCCGTTCGAGAAGCCGCGCACGCGTGGACTCCCCGATGAACCGACTCACCGCATCACCGCGTCGGACGTCGTCGCTGCGGCAGGTGATGACGAGGAGGATGCGCGCGCGGGTGAGCGCCCGCAGCAGGAACGAGAGGAGTGCGAGCGTGGATTCGTCGGCCCAGTGCAGATCTTCGACGAGCAGCACCTGCGGTGCGCGCTCGGCCGCCGCCTCGATGAGCGAGGCGATCGCGTCACGCAGGCGGTCGGGGCTCGTCTGCGAGCGCTCGGCGCGAGTGAGCTCCGGCAGGAGCATGCCCAGTGCCTCCGCTCCGGCGCCGAGCCCCTCGCGCACGCTCTCGGCGCCCATCCTCGCGACGATCGAGCGGAGGATGCCGGTGACCGGTCCGAACGGCGTGCGGGATGCTCCGAGGTCGAGGCACCAGCCGACGTGCACATCGGCCCGTCCGTGCACCGCTGCGGAGAACTCGCGCAGCAGTCGGGACTTGCCGATGCCGGCCTCGCCCTCGACGAGCAACGCCGTCGGAGCACCCTCCAGAACGCGCTCGAAATGCCCGCGCATCGTCGCCAGCTCGGCGTCGCGGCCGACCATCGCTGAGCTCGGAACGGAAGGGGGCACGGATTCATCGTGCCACTCCCCTTCGACCTCGTGCCCGGTTCTGCCATCGGTCGCCGAGGACGCGCGGCTCACCGCGCGGGTGCCGGCTCGCAGCCGGCGACCGACGGACGGTCGATCGGGTTGTGACCGACGGCGTCCGGGGTGCGGGAGCCCGAGCTCACGCGGCGCGTGGACGTCGCGCGAGCGGAGCCGATGGACCCTAGCATCCGCTGTCCGAGTCGACGGAGCGGCCCGGCTGCCCGGGGGACGATCTGGTCGGCGTGCTCGATGAGAAAGCGGCGGCGATCGGCGGCCTGCTGGATCTCGGCGCGAGGTCGGGGGTTCGCAGGTTGCGAACGGGGAGGTAGGCAGGCATGGCAAATGCATTAAATATGCAAATTAGCATTTGCCAACCCCAAAAACTCCCGTCACTATCCGCGTTATGCAAAAACGCAACGTTTCTATCGTCTTAAGAGAATTGCTGGACCGCGACCGGATCTCCCCCACGGAGCTTCACCGGCGTACCGGCGTGCCTCAATCCACACTGTCCCGGATCCTCAGCGGCAAGATCGTCGATCCGTCGGACAAGCACATCTCGCGCATCGCCGAGTACTTCCGCGTCAGCACCGACCATTTGCGCGGGCGCGCGGCAGTAGGGGCTTTGCGCGATGACGGGCGCGACCCGATGCATTCGGAACTCAAGGACATAAGCCTGTGGGACGACGACACCCCCGTGAATGACGACGAGGTGTCGATCCCTTTTCTGCGCGAGGTTGAATTGGCTGCTGGATCAGGAAGATTCGTCATCGAGGAAAGCGAGAAGGCCAGCCTGCGGTTCGGCAAGCGCAGCCTGCGGCATAACGGGGTGCAGTTTGACCAGGCCAAATGCGTGACGGTGCGCGGCAACAGTATGTTGCCGGTGCTGCGCGATGGCGCGACGGTCGGTGTGAATGCGGGTAAAAGCGCCATTGGTGATATCGTCGATGGCGACTTGTACGCCATCAATCACAATGGCCAGTTGCGCGTCAAACAGCTCTACCGCCTGCCTTCCGGGATTCGCCTGCGCAGCTTCAACCGCGATGAGCACCCGGATGAGGACTACAGCTTCCAGGATATCCAGGATGAACAGATCAGCATCCTCGGTCATGTGTTCTGGTGGGGCATGTACGCTCGTTAACCTTCTTCAGTAAGACAAAGCCCGCCAACGTGCGGGCTTTTTTTCGCCTATCGAAAATCATCAAACCCACAGCCCACAAGGCCGAAAATGCATGCATGCATTTCAATCGGCAAAATAAATGCATTTGTGCATTGACTGTATATGCATACATGCATATTCTTCATCTCAAGCCAGTCAACAAGGCCTGGTGGAGGCGGCAAGGATGCTGCCAAGGA
>NZ_JBEOUR010000014.1:0-53619 GCF_040302605.1 Microbacterium sp. NPDC097977 | reverse complement strand
GCGCCGGTCAGTTCGGAATCCAGCACGAGCAGTTCGCCCGAGAAGGTCATGGAGACGGTCGAGGGTGCGGACGCGAGCTGTTCCCCGTCGCCGGGGGTGCTCGAGACGAGTTGGTCGTGGGCGGACGCGGGGACGGCCGACGCGAGCACCGCGACGGCGGCCAGCGCCAGCCCCACCGCAGATCTGCGGAGAGGGGACATGGGAGAGGGAGACCTTTCGACGGACGTCGATCATCGACGTCGTTCCTGCGTGCAGCGCCGTGAGCGCAGGGGCGCACGGCGAGGACGCGCGTCGGGGCCCTTGGGGCCGCGCGCGCGGATCAGATCGCAGGGACCGCCGGAGGGGCGCGGCCTCGAAGGGTCGTGAGGTGGACGGGGGCGGATGCGCGCTGGAGAAGGAACTCTCCGCGAGTCCGGACGAGAGCGGGAAGCGCGGGGCGGACGAGCGCGGCGTCGAGCCGACGCCGCATCCATCGCACGGCCTGCCCGGACAGCGCGTGCAGGGCGAGGATCAGGCGTTCGCCCCGGTGCAGGGCGAGAACGGTCACCAGGGCGGCGATGCCGTGGCCGATCCACATGCTGCCATCGGCGACGACGGCCTCAGAGATGCCGGGACCTGTGGGGATCACGATCGGCCCGCCGTGCACGTGGGGCGCTGAGACACCCGACGGCGCGACGGTGCCGAGCACGAACAGCACGTGGAAGAGGAACTGGCTCAGGGCGACCGACAGGCTCATGCGAGTCAGCGAGAGGCGGCGTCCCGCGAGCAGGACGCAGATCATCACGGAGAGCAGCCAGGGCACGACGATTCCCAGAGCTCCGGGCATCGCTCCGCCGCCGGTGAGGTGACCGGCGAGAGCGATGAAGATCGCCAGCGACGACGCAGCGAAGCCGCGGACGACGGCGGGCTTCCTGGACTCGGTCACCCGTCAAGTCTGGCATGAGTCAGACGGGTCTCCGAGCAGTCCGCGTCACAGCCGGTGGGGGCCCGACGCGACGCGGGGTCAGACCTGTTCGGGCCGCTTCTTGCGGAACGGCTTGGCGGGCGTGTTCTCGCCGTCCCACACCGTGATGATGCCCCACGCGACCGCGGCGATCGGCACCGACAGGACGGCGCCGACGATCCCTCCGAGGATCGTGCCGGTGGTCAGGGCGAGCAGGATGACGAGGGCGTGCAGCTTGAGCGACCGCGCCATCACGACCGGCTGCAGGAAGTTGCCCTCGAGCTGGTTGACCAGCACGACGATGCCGATGACGATGAGCGCGGCCAGCGGACCGTGCGTGACGAGGGCGACCAGGGCCGCGAGGATGCCGGCGGCCGTCGCACCCACGAGCGGGATGAACGCTGTGAGGAACACGATCACGGCGAGCGGGAGCGCCAGCGGGATCTGCAGGATCGCGAGCCCGATTCCGATGCCGAGGGCGTCCGCCGCGGCGACGATCGAGGTCCCGCGGATGTAGCCGCCGAACACGTCGACGGTCTTGTCGCCGATGCGACGGGCACGCTCGTAGCTGGCACCGGTGAACGGGCGCAGCAGGAACTCCCAGATGCGCGGGCCGTCTTTGAGGAAGAAGAACAGCACGACGATCATCAGGGCGAGCCCGGTGAAGAAGCTCGCGGTCGCGGAGACGCCGGCGAGCGCCCCGCGTCCGAACGAGGCACTGGTGAGGAAATCACCGGCACCGGCCCAGACATCGTCGAGGTCGATCGACGCGAAATCGAAGGGGAGGGTGTTCAGCCATGACGTCACCTGGGCGATGCCGTCGCTGGCGGAATCGACCAGGTCGTCCCACTGGGAGCGCACGGTGAGAACGATCACCCAGACGACGCCGCCCAGCACCACGATGATGCCGATCAGCGCGATCCAGGTCGCGAGGATCGAGGGGACGCCGCGCCGGCGCATGAAGGCGACGAGCGGATGGATCGCACACGCCAGGATCAGGGCGATGGTCACCGGGATGAAGACGAGGGACAGCTGCGTGATGACCAGCACACCCACGGCGACGAGCGCGAGCACGGCGAGCGTCTGCAGGCTCCTCGTCGCAGCGAGGCCGAGACCGCGCGACCAGAGCCCGGGCTCGGTGCGGGGCACCGTGCTGTCGATCATCGTCTCAGCGCGTCGAAACAGTCCCAGCACCCGTAGCCTCCAGTGGTCGAAGAGCCGCCAAGGAGATCAAGGACGGCCTCGCCTTTCTATCCAGGACGACCGCAGATAGCAAGTCCCTAGCGCTGGGGACAGGACTTGGGGAACGGTTCCGGTAGCGTTCTCAGCGATGGCTGGCGATAACACCTAGATCTGACCCCGAGCGGGCCCGCTCCAGCGTGAGTCATGCCCGAGCAGCCCGAGCCTACGGAGAATCATGAACCCGCTTATTCCGACATTCACTGACGGGATCGTCATGGCCGCCCTGGTGGCCGGTTTTGCCCTGGCCATCTTCGCGTTCGTGTCGCTCATTCGGACTAGGGGTCTCTCAGCGCTCCAGGTCCTCCTGTGGTCTTTCGCAATCCTTGTGGTTCCCTTCTTGGGCCCGGGCGCGTGGTTCCTCGTTGATGCTCGCCACTCGGAGTCTCGTTCCCGCCGACGCGGGGCCGTTCAGGACTAGCGGTATCAGGGGACGCATCAGGGCAGGGAGACCTGATGGCCAGGGGCTCTGTGCATCTCACGGAGCCGTCTCTGTGGGGCGGGAACTAGCTCCGTAGCCAGCGCGCCAGAGCACCGTGTCGTAGCCGGCCGCAGCGGCCGCGCCCACTGCGTACGCGACCAGGTCGAGCGGGTCGAACCCGACTCCGAGAACCAGCCGAATGGGCCAGAAGGTATCCGCCCAGGTCGTTGGCACTCCGGTCAGCTGGAACAGTTCGATGGCCGCGCAGATGGCGAACGCGACGACGGCGATGACCGCGATCTTCGTTCGTGGAAAAGCGATCGCGACGATGAGGTAGATCAGCGCGGCGTACAGCGCGTCGCCAGCCAGACCGCCCCACCACGTCCCGCCGGCCTGCGTAAACACGACGAGCCCCGCAACGACAACCAAGAGAACATCCACCAGAAGGCGCAGGCGGCGGGAACGAGTGTCGATCGTCCGCGCCTCACCCGAGTTCATCTCCTCACCTTAGGTCAGGAGACGAGGCATGTCGGGAGCTGCGGTGCCGCTGCGAAACCGTGGAAGAACACAAAAAACCCGCGATCTCTCGCGGGTTTCGATGTGGACCTGGGGGGACTCGAACCCCCGACCCCCTGCATGCCATGCAGGTGCGCTACCAGCTGCGCCACAGGCCCAGAACTGCTTCCGAACTGCTCGAAGCAACTTGAACAGAGTACTACACGGATCGCGCGCAGCACCAATCGGGCGGCGGCTCCCGGGCGCGTCGTCGCGCGGAACACTCCGGGTCCCGCGCGCGTTGTCATCGTCGTGAGCATCCTGGACAGTCTCGTGATCGGCGCAGGTCAAGCCGGCCTCTCGTCATCGTTCCATCTGACCCGTCTGGGGGTCTCGCATGTGGTGCTCGACTCCGACGATGAGCCGGGGGGAGCCTGGCGGCACCGGTGGGATGCGCTGACGATGCGGGACGTGCACGGCGTGGCCGAGCTCCCGGGCGACACACCCCCGCCGCGTGATAGCCAGCGCGCGAACATGGCGGTTCCGGCATACTTCGCCGCGTATGAGCGCGCGCATCGTCTTCCGGTCGTGCGCCCGGTGCGGGTGGATCGTGTCGAGGACGACGGCGGCATCCTCCTGGTGCGCGCGGGGGAGCTCGAGTGGCGCACACGCACCCTGGTGAACGCGACGGGCACCTGGACGCATCCGTTCATCCCGCACTATTCCGGCATGGAGACGTTCCTCGGGGATCAGCTGCACACGGTCGACTATCCGGGCCCGCAGCACTTCATCGGCAAACGGGTGCTGGTGGTCGGCGGCGGCGCGTCCGCGGTGCAGTTCCTCGGAGCCCTCGCTCCGCTCACCGACACGCTGTGGGTCACCCGGTCGGAACCGGTGTGGCGCAGCGATGACTTCACCCCGGAGGCGGGGGCAGCGGCCGTCGCCCTCGTCGAGCAGCGTGTCGCGCAGGGGCTCCCACCCCGCAGCGTGGTCAGTGTGACGGGGCTGATGCTGCGCCCGCAGGAGCGCGAGGCGGAGCGCCTCGGTGCCTATGCCGCGCGTCGGCCGATGTTCCAGAGCGTCGAGCCTGATGGGGTGCGGTGGGCGGACGGATCCTTCGAGCCGGTGGACGCGATTCTGTGGGCGACGGGATTCCGACCGGCGATCTCGCATCTCGCGCCCCTGCATCTGCGCAGCGCCGCCGGCGGCATCCAGCTCGATCGACATGGCCGTGGCACCACCGCGGTGCGGGATCCTCGGATCCAACTCGTCGGCTACGGCCCCTCGGCGAGCACCATCGGGGCGAATCGCGCGGGGCGCTCGGCGGCGACGGGCGTGCAGCGCGCGCTGGCTGCGGCGCCCGTCCGCACCGTGTGAGTCGGCGGGATCCCGCCCGTCCGCACCGTGTGAGTCGATGCATGATCGCTACGCTGATGGCATGATCCGCATCGTCGTCCTGGTCATCTGGCTGCTGCTGTCGGCATGGCTCGTCATCTGGACCGGCGAAGGGCTCTTCGGCATAGATCAGCGGGACTCGATCCTGCCGTTCTCCGGCGAGGACACCCTGGGCGGGCCGATCATCATCGGGGTCGCCTGGGGACTGATCCTCACCTTCGGCGGGACGATGTCGGGTCTCGGTCGCCGCCGGAGGGTCCGAGGAGAGTCGCAGATAGGCGTGGGCCGGATCGTCGAGATCACCCGAACCGGCCTGACCGTCAACGACATCCCGCAGTACGACCTGTTCGTCCGGGTCACCCCGACGGCGGGGGAGGATTTCGTCGGACAGCTGCGGATGCTGGTCGACCCCGGTGATCTCGCCTCTCTCCAGATCGGACAGCCGATCCCCGTGAAGTACAGCCTCACCGACCAGGACACCGTCGAACTCGCCGACGTCACCGATGCGGCTGTTCGGGACGCACTGCTGCAGTGGCGGATCGATCGCGGTCTCATCGACCCTCGCCTGGTGAGAGCGCGGACGACGGGAACGCAGGTGCCTGCGTCCGTGCTGGCGGTGCGCCCGACCGGACGCCGCCTCGAGGGACAGAGCGAACTCGAGCTCACGGTCCTCATGGCACCGGAGGGCGCCTCGACGTGGGAGGCCGACACGACGGTGTTCGCGTACCCCGAGGCGATCTCGCGGTTCCAGGTCGGCTCGCCGATCTGGGCCTTCTACCGCCGCGAGGATCCGAAGACCGTGGCCGTGACGATCGAGAAGGAGGCCGGACGATGAACATCCTCGACACCCTCATCTGGCTGATCAACTTCCCCGCGTCGCACGGGTACGCGATGGTGTTCATCGCAGGCTTCTCGATCCTCGGACTCTTCGCCATGTCCGCGGGCGGTGCGGCTCCCGGCGCGTCGCTGCGGCGGGTCCGCGAGCGCGAAGGGCTGCTCCACGGCGACGTCGCCACGCGCGGGAAGGCGGTGGGCGCTGTGCGGCGCCTCGTGTTCCGGGTGCTCGCCGTCGTCATGCTGGCGAACCTCGTGATCGGCATCCTCAGCCTCACGGGGGTGCCGATCACGCGCGCCTACATCCACGAGCACGGTCAGCCGACGACCGGCACCGTCGACGGCGACTGGGTGACGTTCACGACCCCGAGCGGCGTGGAGTACACGATCGAGAGCAACTTCTTCACGCCGGCCGTGTACCCGGATCGCGATGCCTACCTGCCCTCTGGCGAGCCGGTCGTGGTCCGCTACCTCCCGGGGCACCCGCAGGCCTTCGTCATCGACAGTTCGCAGGGTCCTCGCTGAGCGCACCCCCGAGCCGGTCTCGGCAGAGGCGCGTAGGGTGAAAGCATGTCGCGAATCATCGTTTTCGGCGGCCACGGCCGCATCGCACTCCTGCTCGCCCCTCTTCTCGTCGCCCGCGGCGATGAGGTCACATCCGTGATCCGCAACCCCGATCACGTCGAGGAGGTCGAGCAGACCGGCGCTCGCGCGCTCGTCGCCGATGTCGAGACCCTCGACACCACGGCGCTCTCCGACATCATCCGCGGGCACGACGCCGTCGTCTGGTCAGCGGGCGCCGGCGGAGGATCCGCAGAGCGCACGTACGCCGTCGACCGCGATGCGGCGATCCGCACCATGGACGCCGCAGGCGAGGCCGATGTCGCGCGCTACGTCATGGTGTCGTGGATCGGCTCGAAGGCCGACCACGGAGTACCGGAGGACGACGGGTTCTTCGCCTACGCCGACGCGAAGTGGGCGGCGGACGAGCATCTGCGCGGCACCGCCCTCGAGGGCACGATCCTCGGACCGGGCACGCTCACCTTCGATGCGCCGACCGGTCGTATCGTTCTCGATCCCGAGGGGCACGGCGAGGTGTCCCGGGCAGACGTCGCGGCGGTGATCGCCGAGGTCGTCGGCAACCCGTCTACCATCGGCCGCACGATCCGCTTCGGCAACGGCCAGGCCGACGCGGCCCTGCCGATCGCCGACGCGCTCCACGCCTGAGCACGGTGCCGCGACGGCGGGCCGTGGCCGTCGCCACGGCCGTGATCATGGGACTGTGCCTGTCGGCGTCGGCCCACGGGGCTGTCGTCGGCGAGGGCGTCTCGACGCGCACTCCTCCGAACAACGAGGGGTCGACGGCCGAAGGGCTGACGGCCGAAGGGCTGACGGCCGAAGGGCCGACGACCGGGGTGTCCGACGGGCCGCAGCACCGAGCCGCCGCTCTCGTCGAGCAGATGTCGACCGACGAGCAGGCGGCGAGCATCGTGATGGGACACATCCCGACCACGGACACGGCCGCTCTGCGGCAGTACATGTCGCAGGGGCTCGGCGGTTTCATCCTGATGGGTGCGAACATCCCCGACGACGGCACAGCGCTCACGACCATCACGGATGCGCTCACCGTCGACCCCGAGCTGCCGCCTCTCGTCGCCGTCGACCAGGAGGGCGGGATCGTCTCGCGTCTGCCCGGTGACACCTACCCGGCCTCGACGACGCTCAAGACGTCTCCCGTCGCCGAGACGTCGGCGGCGTTCTCCGCGCGCGCCGCACTCGTCGCCGACGCCGGGATCTCCGTCGATTTCGGCACGGTCGCCGATGTCACCGCCGACCCCGGGTCGTTCATCTTCGGACGCGCGCTGGGCACGGACCCGCAGTCAGCGGCTGATCGCGTCGCGGCAGCGACCACGGCGCAGGAGTCGCTCATCGCGTCGACGCTGAAGCATTTTCCCGGACACGGTGCCGCGCCGGGCGACTCACACCACGCCATCCCCGAGACGGCGAAGACTCTCGAGGAGTGGCGGGCGAGCGACGCGGTCCCCTTCGTCGCGGGGGTGGATGCCGGCGCATCCGTGCTGATGTTCGGGCACCTCGCGTACACGGCGGTCGATCCGGCCCCCGCCTCGCTGTCGGCGCGGTGGCACGAGATCGCACGCGAGGAGCTCGGCTTCGAGGGTGTCATCGTCACCGATGATCTGGGCATGCTGCAATCGTCGGGGATCGCCGAGTACGCCGATCCGGTGGCGAACGCCGTCACCGCGGTCTCCGCCGGGACGGACCTGGTCTTGATGATCGCCGGATCCACCGCCGACACCGCGGGGCAGATCACCGCAGGGCTCAGCGCGGCCGTCGACGCGGGAACGCTGCCGGAAGCGCGCCTGGCGGAGGCGGCCACGAGGGTCATGACCCTGCGGCTCCAGTCGACCGCGGCGAGCGCCGAGTGGGCGCTGTGTCCTGACTGCGAGCCCGCGGGCTGAGACCGCTCAGACGTGCGCGGCGACGGGCGTGCCGAGCCAGGCGTCGAGAAGGTCGACACGCAACCGCGTTCCCCGCTCGGCGAAGCCGCGCTGCTGGCGGACGTACTCGGCCTTGCCCTCGGCGGTCTCGATCGGCACCGGGACGACGTCCCATGCCGACAGGTCGTAGGGCGCGGCCTGCATGTCGAGGAGCCTGATGTCCCTCGCCAGCTCGAAGGCGTCGAGCAGGAGCTCACCCGGCACGAGGGGGCCCAGCTTCAGCGCCCACTTGTACAGATCCATGCCGGCGTGCAGGCATCCGGGCTGCTCGAACAGCGACTGGTCGTCACGCGTCAGAGGCGAGCGATTGCGGGGCACGGCCTCGGGGGTGAAGAACCGGAAAGCGTCGAAGTGCGTGCAGCGGAGGTCGTGCGCCTCGACGACACGATCGGTTCCGGCCTGGCCGAGACGCAGAGCGACGGCGTGCCGGTGCTCGTCTGCGCGGTACACCATCGCCCACTCGTGCAGTCCGAAGCAGCCGAACTGCCCGGGGCGTGAGGCGGTGCGGCGCAGCATCCGCTCGATGAGGCCCGCCAGGTCCGACTTCTCATGGGCGAAGAGCGCCGCGTCGGGCGTCACACCCTCGGGGGTGGATCCTTCGGTGTACCAGCGCCAGGACCGGCGTTCCGGAGCATCCTCGAGCTCGACGCCGGCGCCCGGATGCCAGCGGCGCAGCTGTGCCGGCTTGTAGCTGTAGTAGGTGAAGAGGAAGTCCCAGACCGGATGCTTCTCGCGCCGCGACGCGCGCTCGCGGTGTGCTGCGGTGAGTGCGTCCGCCCGGGCCTGGTGCTCGTGCTCGCGCTCCAGCCAGACGTGGCGGGGGAGGGAGGCGCTCATGTCAGCGGAGGATGCCGGCTTCGCCGAGCAGGTCGCGGAGTCCTGCACCGTCTTCGGCGCTGACCCAGGGAGCGACGTCCTCGGAGTGCGGCTCGCGACCTGCCCGACCACCGGCGAGCACGGCCTCGGCCGGCAGCAGTCGACGGATCGCGACGCCGGCGACGGAGGTGGGGTGCTCCTCCATGAACTCGGAGTAGATCGCCTCGTCGTGCTGACCGTCGTCTCCGATGAGCAACCACTTCACATGGGGGAACTCCGTGGCGAGTCGACGGAGGTTGGTCAGCTTGTGCTCGCGACCGCTGCGGAACCACCGGTCGTGCGTGGGCCCCCAGTCGGTGAGGAGCATGGATCCGGCGGGGAACAGGTGGCGACCGAGGAAGCGCCGCAATGTCGGAGCCACGTTCCAGGCGCCCGTGGAGAGGTAGACCATCGGAGCGCCGGGGTGCTCGCGCAGCACCTGGTCGAGGAGCACGGCCATGCCGGGGACCGGGAGACGTGCGTGTTCGTCGACGACGAAGGAGTTCCAGGCGGCGATGAAGGGGCGGGGGAGGGCCGTCACCATGACCGTGTCATCGACGTCCGACACGACACCGAAGTGCGTGGACGCCGACACGATGAACGCGGTCGCCTCGACGGCATCCCCGCCCTCCACCGAGAAGGTGAAGTTCTGCCATCCCGGTTCGAGATCCGCGTGCACGACCGAGTCGATCACACCGCCCCGATCCGCGACGACGTCATGATCGGAATCCCCGATCCGCACGGTGACCTTCGCGAAGCTCACCGGGATGCCGACGAAGCTGCGCCACCCGCGCACACTCGCCAGCTCGCCGTCCTTGGTGCTGCGTGCGGGCGGAACGATGAGAACCCGACCGACGACACGCACCCAACCGGGTCCGCCGTAGCCGGGGAACGCGAGGATGGTCGCCGTGCGACCGCGGCGGCGCGCTCGTCCTTCCCGCCATACGTGGAGGCGGTGTTCGAGACGCGCGAACCAGTGGATCCGGGGCGTCTGGGGTGACGAAGCCATTGCTTCAGTCTTTCACGTCGGTCGCCTCGTCCGCGCCCTCCGCATCGGAGATGTCGAGGTGACGGGCCTCGAGACGGGAGAGCACCTTCTTGCCGATGAACACCGCGAGGAGGAACAGGGCGATGATGCCCACGAAGATGTACCCCGCGTAGTGCACACGGTCCGCGAGTTCATCGAAGCTCCCCGCTGCGAGAGAGGTGATGCTGACGTAGGCGGTCGCCCACAGCAGGCAGGCGGGGGCCGTCCATGCGAGGAAGCGGCGGTAGGAGTAGTGGCTCATCCCGACGGTGAGGGGGACCAGCGAATGCAGCACGGGGAGGAAGCGCGACAGGAAGATCGCGATGCCGCCCCGTCGTGCCAGATACCGCTCGGCGCGTACCCAGTTCTCCTCGCCGACCCGTCGCCCCACCCAGGAGGCGCGGATGTGCGGACCGATCCATCGACCGAGCCAGAAGCCGATGCTCTCGCCGATCAGCGCGCCGACCACGACCGCAAGGACCATGGCGATGCCCTGGGGGACGGTGGTGATGCCGATGGAGGCGACGAGGACCACCGTGTCGCCGGGGAAGATCAGACCGATCAGCACGCTCGTCTCGAGGAGCACGGCGACACCGGCGATCAGTGTGCGGGCGATCGGATCGATCGACCTCATGAAGTCGATCAACCACGGTACGAGCTCGTCCACTCCTCGAGAGTACGGGAGTCGCCGCGGCCTAGGCTGAGAACGTGCCCGAACGTCTGAGCGCCCGCATCCTCTCCGCCGAGGTCGAGCCCCTCGCGCTCTTCCTCGCGCTCGAGGCGCGAGGGGCAGACCTGTTCTGGCTCGACGCGGGCGCCGACGCCGTCGAGGGATGGAGCTTCATCGGAACGGGCGAGCGCTGTGGGTTCCCCGCCGGTGTTCCCCTCGCCGGCGCACCCGTCGCCGAGCCCGATCACCCGCCGCTGCGCGGAGGCTGGGTCGGCTGGCAGGACTACGAGACCGGCGCGAGCGCCGCCGGTGCGCCGGTGTCCGGTGAGGTCGGCCGTGCCGACGGGGCGTGGCTGCAGGTGACTCGTCTCGTCGCCTTCGACCACAGGACCGGTCGCACCTGGGTCTCCGCGCCTCGGAACGATCTCGCCGAGTGGGCGGACGAGGTCGCCCGGATGGCGGACAGCAGGTCGCCCGTCACGGAGGTCGCACCGCCCTCGGATGCCCCGAGGATCGCCGACGCGCGGCACACGCCCGAAGAGTACGCGGTGCTGATCGAACGCTGCCGCGATCTCATCCGACAGGGCATCGCCTACCAGCTCTGCCTCACGACGCGCTTCACCGTCGAGGGCGCACACGACGCGGCATCCGCGTACCGTCGACTCCGCTCGGCGACCCCCGCGCACCACGGCGGTTTCGTGCGGATCGGGGGGCGGGCGCTCCTCAGCGCGAGCCCGGAGCAGTTCCTGCACGCCGAGGGCGGGGTGATCCGCACCCGGCCGATCAAAGGCACCAGGCCGCGTGGCCAGGATGCGGAGTCCGATGCCGCGCTCGCCGCAGAACTCGCCGTCGACGCGAAGGAGCGCGCGGAGAACGTGATGATCGTCGACCTGATGCGCAACGACCTCTCGCGAGTGTGCGTTCCCGGGTCGATCCGTGTCGATGCGCTGTGGGAGGTCGAGACCTACCCGGCCGTGCACCAGCTGGTCAGCACGGTCAGCGGCACGGCTGCCGAGGGGGTGACTGTCGGGGACCTCTTCGCGGCGGCCTTCCCGGCCGGCAGCATGACGGGGGCGCCGAAACTGTCGGCGATGACGCGTCTGCACGACCTCGAGGCCGGCCCGCGCGGTGTCTATGCGGGATGCTTCGGATACATCGGCGACGACGGCGGGCTCGACCTGGCGATGGTCATCCGCAGCATCGTCGTCGACGGCGATCGCGCCGTGGTCGGAGCCGGCGGCGGGATCACCTGGGGATCCGTCGCCGCCCGGGAGGTCGGGGAGGTGGCGACCAAAGCCCGCGCACCCCTTGCTGCTCTCGGTGCGGAAACGCCCGCGGCCTGGGCTTCCGATATCCTGAGCTGATCCCCTTTTCCCATCAGATTGGTCGTGCGTTCGTTGTCTGAGAACCTGTCCACCTCTCCCGTCGACGAGGAGACCTCCTCGGCGCACGCTATCCAGGCCAAGTGGCAGAAGTACTGGGCGGAGAACGAGACGTTCCTCACCGGCGGCGACGACGACACGCGGCCACGCCGCTACGTGCTGGCGATGTTCCCGTACCCGTCCGGCGACCTGCACATGGGGCACGCCGAGAACTACCTGTACTCCGACATCGTGGCCCGGTTCTGGCGTCACCGCGGGCACAACGTCCTCAACCCCATCGGGTGGGACTCCTTCGGTCTGCCTGCCGAGAACGCGGCGATCCGTCAGGGGGCGGACCCGCGCGAATGGACGTACCAGAACATCGCCCAGCAGAAGCAGGCGTTCCGGAACTACGGTGTCTCGTTCGACTGGTCCCGCGTGCTGCACACCTCGGATCCCGAGTACTACCGCTGGAACCAGTGGCTGTTCCTGAAGCTGCACGAGCGCGGCCTCGCCTACCGCAAGAAGAGCGCCGTGAACTGGTGCCCGAACGACCAGACCGTGCTGGCGAACGAGCAGGTCGTCGACGGGCGCTGCGATCGCTGCGGTGCGGAGGTCGTGAAGAAGAAGCTGACGCAGTGGTACTTCAAGATCACCGATTACGCCGACCGACTGCTCGACGACCTGAACCAGCTCGAGGGGTTCTGGCCGCACAAGGTGCTGCAGATGCAGCGCAACTGGATCGGGCGCTCCATCGGCGCTGACGTCGACTTCCGCATCGAGGGACGCGACGAGCCCGTCACCGTGTTCTCCACGCGCCCCGACACGCTGCACGGAGCGACGTTCTTCGTGGTCGCCCCCGACTCCGATCTGGCGAGCGAGATCGCGGCCGATGCGCCCGACGAGGTGCGCGCGCGCTTCCAGAAGTACCTCGCCGACGTGCAGAAGACCACCGACGTCGACCGGCAGGCGACCGATCGCCCCAAGACCGGCGTGTTCCTGGAGCGCTACGCCATCAACCCGGTCAACGGCGAGAAGCTGCCGGTCTGGGCGGCCGACTACGTGCTGGCCGACTACGGCCACGGCGCGGTGATGGCCGTGCCTGCTCACGATCAGCGCGACCTCGACTTCGCCCGCGCCTTCGATCTGCCCGTCAAGGTCGTCGTGGACACCACGGCCCCCATCACCGGTGCGATGCCGGTCATCGAGGTCGATGACGAGGGCGTGCCGATCGACACCGGCGCGGCGCTCGACGAGCAGAACCCGGCATCCACCGGCATCGCCCTCACGGGCGAGGGTCGGATGATCAACTCCGGCGCGCTCAACGGCCTCTCGAAGCGCAACGCGATCGCCCGCGCGATCGAGCAGCTCGAGTCCACCGGCACGGGTCGTGCAGCGAAGAACTACCGTCTGCGCGACTGGCTGATCTCGCGTCAGCGTTTCTGGGGCACGCCCATCCCGATGCTGCACGCCGAGGACGGCCGGATCATCCCGGTCCCCGAGGACCAGCTCCCGGTGAAGCTGCCCAGCGTAGAGGGTCTCGACCTGAAGCCGAAGGGATCGTCGCCGCTGGGTGCGGCGGAGAGCTGGGTGCGCACGGTCGACGCCGAGAGCGGGGATCCCGTGCTGCGTGATCCCGACACCATGGACACGTTCGTGGACAGCTCGTGGTACTTCCTGCGCTTCCTCTCTCCCCACAGCGAGACCGTGGCGTTCGACCCGAAGCAGGCGGCACGCTGGTCGCCGGTCGACTCCTACATCGGCGGTGTCGAGCACGCCATCCTGCACCTGCTCTACGCGCGCTTCATCACCAAGGTGCTGTTCGACATGGGCCTGATCGACTTCACGGAGCCGTTCTCGAACCTCATCAACCAGGGCATGGTCCTGCTCGACGGCGCGAAGATGTCGAAGAGCAAGGGAAACCTGGTGCTGTTCGAGGAGGAGCTCGACGCGTACGGCGCCGATGCGCTGCGTGTGGGTCTCGCGTTCGCAGGCCCCGTGGAGGACGACAAGGACTGGGCCGACGTCTCGACCACGGGTGCACAGAAGTTCCTGGCACGCGCGCTGCGCATCGCCAACGAAGTCTCGAGCCCGGTCGATGTGGTCTTCGCCGGCGGCGACGCCGCCCTGCGACGCGCCACGCACAAGCTGCTCTCCGAAGCTCCGTCCCTGGTCGAGCAGACCAAGTTCAACGTGCTCGTCGCGCGTCTGATGGAGCTCGCGAACATCACCCGCAAGACCATCGACGGTGCGGCAGGCGCGGCCGATCCGGCGGTCCGCGAAGCGGCAGAGACCCTCGCCGTGATGCTCGACCTCATCGCCCCGCACACGGCGGAGGAGATGTGGGAGATCCTCGGACATGAGCCCTCGGTCGGTCTCGTCACCTGGCGCTCCGCCGACCCCGCGCTCCTCGTCGAGGACACGGTGACGGCGGTCGTGCAGGTGGGTGGCAAGGTGCGTGCTCAGCTCGAGGTGCCCGCCCGCATCGGAGAGGCGGACCTCGAAGCGCTCGCCCGTGCGGACGAGCGCGTCATCCGCTCGATCGGCGATCGCGAGATCGTCAAGGTCGTCGTCCGTGCGCCGAAGATCGTCAGCATCGTCGTCAAGGGCTGACCCGCCGGGGGACATCCTCTTTCGGACTCTCGTTCTGCACATCCGGCCGCTCTCCGTGTATTCCTCACGCAGAGCGGCCGGATGCGTCAGGGGTGGCCGCCCGCGCCCCTAGCGTTGCGGGATGTCAGATCCGCCCGCCGCGACGCCTCATCCTCGGGCGCTGCGCCTGAGTGTGGGCGCCGCGCTCGTCGTCGCGCTCGTCGTGCTCTCCGTCGCGGTGGGGCTCGGGCTGATGCGCGGGCAGGCGCCTCCGACCGAATCGGTGCCGCTGGCGACGGATGCCGCGATCGACGCCGGTTCCTCGGGCGAGCTGTACGTCCATGTGCTCGGCGCCGTGGAGGTTCCCGGACTCTACGTGCTCGATGTCGATTCGCGTCTCGTCGACGCGATCGCCGCGGCAGGAGGAACGACCGACGCCGCCGACCTGGCGGCGGTGAATCTCGCCAGGGTGCTCTCCGACGGGGAGCAGATCGTCGTTCCGGCCATCGGCGCGACGGGGGCTGAGCCGGGCGCGACCAGCCCCGATGACGGTCTCGTCGATCTGAACGCTGCCGATCAGGCCGCGTTGGAGACCCTGCCGCGGATCGGCCCCGCGCTGGCCGAACGGATCATCGCCTGGCGGGAGGACAACGGCCGATTCCAGTCCGTCGACGACCTGCTCGCCGTCCCCGGCATCGGCGAGAAGCTCCTCGCGGGCATTCGAGACGGGGTGAGGGTGTGATGCGCGAACCGCCGCCGACCGCTCGGCGACGGGGGTGGCGAGAGGACGGCGGGCGGCGGGGGCCTACAGGGTGGATTCCAGGTGCCACACCTTCGCGACGATCTGCCACCCGTGCGGTCCATCGACGAAAGAGAGCTGATCCACGAAGATGCTGTCGATCACCCGCAGTCGCACGTGCACGACTGCTGCGGCATCCGAGAGCCAGTCGATCGAGAGCACCTCCTCCTCGCGCGCCTGGCCGATCGACGCCGGAGATGCCCGGTTCTCGACGACGTGCCGCCAGGCGGGATACGGATCGACCGTCACCACACCCTCATCGACATCGAACAGCGAACTCGCGGGGTGGAACACCTGGTCGAGCAGCGTCACATCGCAGTCGTGGATGCCGCGGAAGTAGACGTCCACGGCGTGATCGAGTTCTTCGGATCGGCGCATTTTCCGATCATGGCATCGGAGCCGGCGTCGCGAGCGCCGGCGGTCGACCTCTGGCAGATTTCGCCGCGATCTTGTCCGTCAGACGTGCGTCGACGCGCAATTCGCGGGTCAGAATGCCGTGAGCCATCGGCAACTCCTGCGTCGAGGCGGCAGAGCGGTTGCGGGCGTCTGATGGTCTTTAGCGAGGAAGGCTGCCGGGGCCGTGGATGGTGCCCGTCGCGGGGTCGACCCAGTTGCCGGATCCTGTCATCCGGTGCCAGCGCTTGTGGAATGCGAGATCGGTGTCTTCCGCGTCGATGACGGTCGCACCGCACAGGTCGCAGATGCGCAGGATGACGGTGTCGCCTGTCGTGGTCGTGACAGAGATCGAGCCGGACGGGAATGCGATGCCCATCGTGTTCCTCCTCGGTTCGCAACCCGCCGTGCGGCCGGGTTTCGCGATAGCCACCAGAGTAGGGGATGGGCGTGACGGCATCGTCGTCACCCGTCATCGCCCGCCGCGCGTCGGGCTTTGTCCCCCGAACGGCCGATACCCGAGGCCGCGCGGATGCGCGATGATGGCCTTTTCGGACGATTGCGAGCGACAGGTGGGGCGCGATGAGGGGCTCTCTATGACGGCGCGTGATCAGCCGGTGGATGATCTGTCCGACTTCGCGGACCTCATGACGCACGAGCAGGAGTTCGCCGGGGATCCGATCGATCCCGGCGTTCGCCGGGGACGCCGCCGGCGAGGGCTCATCGTCACCGCCGTCTGCCTGGTGCTGTTGCTGGCTGTCACCGGCGGCTACGTCGGGTGGGCGCTGACGGCGCCGGTGGATGCCACCGCGGTGTCGACCCGATTCCCCCCAGTGCCCGTCAGTGATCCGGTCGCTCCCGTCACATCGACCGCTGCCGCGTCGGCGATCAGCGTCGCCGGCGCTGACGCCTATCTCGGCGAGACGGCGAGCGGGACCTGGGCGGCGACGGGGACGGGGGAGCCGCTTCCGATCGCGAGCATCACCAAGCTCATCACCGCTCTCGTCATCCTCGAGAAGGTGCCGCTCGCCGATGCGTACGATCCGGGGCCGACCATCACGTTCGACAAGGCCGACCACGACCTCTACGACGCGTACTACGTGCAGGGCGCGACGATCGCCCCCATGCCGACGGGTACGTCGATGTCGCTGCACGACGCCCTGGCCGTCATGCTCGTGCCCTCCGCGAGCAACTACGCCGAGGCACTGTCATCACGGATCTTCGGATCGCAGACCGCGTTCCTCGGCGCCACCCGAGACTGGCTCGCGACCCACGGGCTCACCGGGACGACGGTCACGGAACCCACGGGCATCAGTCCGAGCAACACGAGCACTCCTGCCGACCTGCTGGCCATCGCGAAGATCGCCGCGGCACATCCGGTGATCGCGCGGATCGTCGCGAAACCGTCGGTCTCGGTCCCCGGCGGCGGTCAGCTCGTCAACACCAACGCCCTCCTCGGCACCGCCGGAATCACCGGGCTGAAGACCGGGAACCTCGGCGAGGGCAGGCACAACCTGCTCTACACGGCGACCCTGGATGTCGGCGCGGTCGATCCGCTCGAGGTCACCGGCGTCATCCTGGGGGAGTTGTCACGAGCCTCGCTGAACGCCGCCGTGATCGCGGCGCTCGACGGCATCCGCTCCGGCTTTCACGACGTGTTCGTCGCGGAGGAGGGCCAGGAGGTGGGATCCCTGTCGACCCCCTGGGGGTCGACCGCAACGCTCGTCCTGGGCGAGGGCGCGTCGATCCTCACGTGGTCGGACACGCCCATCGAGATGACGACCGATATCGGTCGCCCCGTCACGTACCGCGACGGAGAGGTCGTGGGGACCATCACCTGGACGGCCGGCCCCAACACCGTCACCGCTCCCGTGGTGATCAAGGGCCGCATCGACCCGCCCACCGAGTGGTGGCGGCTCACTCACCCGTTCGAGCTCGGAGCCACGACGGATGCGGGGGAGTGAGGTCGCTGCACCAGAGTGATCGATCGTCGTCGGCGGTCAGGAAGTGCGGCGGCAGGCCTACTGTGCAGGCACACACGCCGAGGTGATCGTCAGGCGCACGAACCCGTCGATGCTCGTCGTATCGCGCATGGTCAAGCGGGCGACCGGGCCAGTCTCGCTGTATCGGATGTCCTCCTGCATCGCCCTGTCCGGCTCATACCCCGCGTCGTCCCAGACACCGAGGATCTGAGCGACCGACGTCGCGTTGTCATCCGTGCGGAGCTCGAGATCGACGTGATGCTGCACGCCTGATCCATCGACACAGGGAACGAGACTGCGCTCCGCTGTCGACGCGTCGATCGGGGTGCCTGACGCATCGACGGGTGTCCCTGCCGCGGCGGCGAGCGAGTCGTCGAGAAGCTGATCGATCGCCGCGCCCACCGACGTCGGGGTGAGAACCTCGGTCGGCGTCGTCGGCTCCGTGGACCCCGGCGGAGTGTCCAGGCTGGTGGGCGCATACCCGCAGCTCGGCACGCGATCTACGATCGCGGGGAGCGAAAGCGTGGCGGTAGGGCCCCCGCGATCCACGCCGTATTCGATGGTCAGGGTGCCGTCCGTCGTCGTGACGGTGTAGTCGCCCTCGGCGAACGGCTCATGGGCGTCGTCCCCCGAGGTGCGGCCCATCGGTGAGGCGATGAACAGACCCTCCTGCTGGTAGACCGTCCCCTTCGACCCGAGGAGGAGCGTGCGTTCGACGACGACGTATCCGGTGTCGCACCCGCCCTCGACCAGTGTCGTCCTGGAGACGTCGATGCTGAAGAGTGTGAAGACCCCCGCTCCGAGGACGGTGACCACCGCCCCGAGGAGCCCGAGTATCTTGAACGGCAACATCCAGGTCGGCGATGAGACGCTCCACAGGCCCATCACCAGAGCGAGTGAGGCGACCAGCATCGACGCGCTGAGGATGGTCTGGTCGTCGAGGGGACCGAGGAGCACGGATGCAGCGCCTGCGGAGAGTCGATCGACGGTGATGACCGCGATGACGATCGCCGTTGCGCCTGCGAACAAGCCGCCGGCGATCCTGACCTGCCGTCGCTGGGGGTGGTCAGAGATCGGCGTCACGTGCGAAGCCTACGGCGAACCCCCGAGCATTTGCCGAGTCTCGTCTGCCAGCCGAAGGCGATCGCTTACGGTGGGAGCCATGTGGTGGTCGGAAGACGAATGGGCGGCGCTGGCAGCGGCGGAGCAGTGCGGTATGTGCGGTGACGCGCACCTGCCGGCGAACGATCACAGCGCCCTCGTCGTCACCACGGGAACCAGTCATGTGCGGCTCGCTCGCAATCAGCATCACGCCGGATACTGCCTGGTGATCCTGCGAGAACACGTCGTGAACATGACGGAACTGTCTCCGACGCACCTGTCCGCCTTCTGGGCGGACGTGCAGCGCGCGGCGCGCGCCATCGACGAAGTGTTCCGATCGAAGAAGATCGACTACCTCGTCATGGGCCACCGGATGCCACACCTGCACTGTCACCTGCTCCCTCAGCACGCGACGGATGATCCTCTCCGCAATGTGAACATCGCAGACGGCCCGACGTACCTCCCTCCGGATGCGTTCGATACTGCGCTCGCCGCACTCCAGCGGGCGTGGGCGTCGTCGGGATCTTCGACTGAGCTGTAGCAGCCGCCGAGGTGAGCACGTCCCGGGCGTGCTTGGTAGCGTCGATGTCATGTTCGTCGCAGGTGTGATCGCCGCTGTCCTCGGAGTCGTTCTCTTCCATGTCGCTCTGGGCAGGACTCTGCGAGCGAACGCAGCGGATCGGATCCCGATGGGGGGACGCACGAAGACGATCCCGCGCGGATCCGTCGCGATGCGTGCGGCAGGTGCAGGTCTGATCGTCCTCGGAGCGGGACTCATGAGTACCGGGGGTGTGCTCTGGGCTGTGATGGTCATTCTTGTCGGCCCGGTGGCAGCGATCATCGCGGTGGGCCTGCACAACCAGCGAGTGCGCCGGTCAGAAGGCTGAAGGTGCGCCGCCGGTAGGTATCCCGTAGATGTTTGCCTCGAGCATCGCTGACGTCGCCGTCTCGCGGTCATCGATAGCGTCTGGTGATGCTCCCGGCGATGATGCTCAGCGCGTGCGTCGGCGCCGTCAGGGAGAGCGATACACCTGGACGCTCTCAGGTCGCGATCGAGCCGCGAGGATGAGGGTGAGGATGCCGAGGCCCAATGTTGCGGCGAGCGATGTGAGCGTGCCGAACATGTGAAAGGGGTCCGCGAACGATTGAACGTTCTCCGGACGAGCCGTGACGAGGACCGCCTGAGATACGGCCCAGACGAGGGCCTGCATGCCCAGAACCCATGCTGGCGCCCAACGCCAGGGAGAAGGGACGGTATCGCTTCGCGCGATCTGCATCGCGGCGACCAGCCCCGCGGCCGTGGGGATGAACAAAGCGATGTAACCGTAGGTGGTCCACGCGCCGTCGTCCGGCGAGACGCCGGGGCCCATCGCCCGGGTGATCACGGAAGAGAGCAGGGGCCAGATCGCGACGATCGCCAACGCCGCCACCCCCAAGGGGCGGCGGGATACGACGCTGGCCTCACGTGATAGTCCCACCGCGAACAGCAACACGGATGCGGCGAAGAGCACATCCGTAACCAGCAGAATAGGGCCCGATCCGACGCGCCCGCCGGGGGGAAGGACGCCGAGGACGCCGCAGGCGATGAGACCCACGCCCGCGAGGATCCAGGTCCGTTGTCGAGTCCGCCTGCTCATGGATCCAGCGTAACGACGACGGCTCTCACTCTCCAAGATTCGCGCGGCGCCGAAGTGGACGTGGAGAAGGTCAACTCCGTCTGTCAGTATGACGTCATGTCCGGCGCACACAAGCTCGCTCCTGTACTCGTCGCACTGGCCGTGACGGCTGCTGCGCTCGCCGGGTGCACCGCCACCCCACCGAGCGCATCTCAGGCGCCCACGCCATCCGCTCCCGCGGCCGTCGCAGAGCCGGTGACCGAGGCTTCACCGGCGCCGGAATCGACCGAGTCGGAATCGATCGAGTCGGAAACCTGCTCCGGCATGTCCGAGGTCATCAGCCGCACCGGCGGTCTGTATTGGGCGCGAGAGGGGACGCTCCGGGACCTGGGTCCACGCGACTTCGCGGCGGGCGAGGTGACAGTCGATCAGGACGGCACCCCGTTGACGTATACGGTCGAGCCCGGCGACGTGGAGGCTGTGATCGCTGAACGGTTCTGCGCGTACCCCACCCTGGGCTCGATGAACCACGTACGCGTGATCCAGCCGGGGCAGGTGCTCTGGCTCACCCCCGACCCCGACAGTCCCTGGATTCCTTACTATGGCCCGAATGACGCGCCTGAGGGGTTCCTGCAGATTCCGTATCAGCAGGCGATCGAGTCCGCGGGCCGGGCGGTCGACGCCGGTGATGTGGATGCCGTGCGGGAGATGTGGAACGGCACCCTCAAAGGCATGTTCCTGGATCAGGAGACCATTGACGCGGTCCAGAAGGCGGTCGACTCCGGCGATCCCGACCAGCTTCGCCAGCTCTTCTCCTGATAGCTGGCTGCGGCGCAGTAGGCCTGCCGAGCGGGTGCTCTTCCAGGGCATGCAACGTGTCTCGCCGCTGATCTCCACCTCGGGGCTGATGCGTGTACATCGCAGGACTGACGCCCGGACGCTGAGCTCACGAATATGGTCGAGATCATGCCTTCTCGCACTCTGCGCGCCCGCAGGCTCGCTCCGCTCATCGCCGTCACCATGGCGGCCACAGCACTGATCCTGGCTCCGGCCCCGGGCAGCCTCAGCGTCGTGGGGACGAAATGGCTGAGCTCTCTCGGGCTGTCCGTCCCGCACGTGGACCTTGTCTCCGAGGTCACGCTCGTGCTTCTCGCGTTGGCTGCGGCCTCGGTGATCGGCTGGGTCTGGTGGAAGCATCCGTCGCAGCGTCCGCGTGCCGTGGTCGCATCGATCGGGGTCGTGCTGGCGTACGTGACGAGCGAAGCCCTGAAGGCATTGTTCGCACAGGCGCGTCCGTGTTCTCGCTGGGTGACAGCGGCGGAGTGCCCGCCGGCGGGGGACTGGTCGCTGCCCTCCAACCACGTCACCCTCGCCTTCGGCGCGGTGGCGGTGGTCGCGGTGCTGCTCGCCAGATCGGCGCTCACGTGGGCGATGATCGGCGTCGCGGTGCTCGTTGCGATCGGCCGCGTCGTGGAAGGCGTGCACTACGTCCACGACGTCGCGATCGGCGCACTTCTCGGCATGGCTCTTCCGCTCCTGCTCACGCTCGTGTTCGACGCCTCTCGACGGCGCCGAAACGGAAGCCCGCGCAGGCGCGACGTCGGATCAGACCGTGGAACGAACACTGCACTCACCGGGAGCAGTGAATGACATTCATCGAAGTCCCCATGCTCCCGATCGTGATCCCGTTCGGAGTCGTGGTCTTCCTCGTGCTGATCTGGGTGCTCCGCTCCCGCGGGCGCGTCACTCTCGCCCGGTCGAGCGTCGCCGCCGTCCTCGCGGTCTACGCGGGCGGAGTGCTCGCCAACACGGTTTTCCCGATCTTCCTCCGCGTCGGGACGGGGTTCTACGATGGGCCGCGTCCGCTGCCGTTGTACCTGGTGCCGTTCGTCGACTACGGGTTCGAGGATGCTCTGATCAACATCGCGGTGTTCGTCCCGCTCGGTGTGCTCGTGCCGCTGCTCGCGGTGCGGCCGAGCTGGTGGAAGGTCGTGGCGATCGTCGCCGGTTCGAGCCTGGCCATCGAGCTGACGCAGATGGCCACGGCACGGCTCGCGCTGGGTGGACACCTCGCGGACATCAACGACTGGATGACCAACATCCTGGGCGGGATGATCGGCTACGGTCTGTTCGTCCTCGTGACGCGCTCGAAGGCGATCGCCGGATTCGTCGAGCAGTTCCGGTGGCCCGCGCGCGAGCGACCCATCAGCCCCGAACCCGAAGCGGCGGCCGCAGTCCAGGCTTGATCTTCGCTGCCGTACTGGTACGTCACGGCCATCGTGACAGCCCCTCGAGACCCTATACGTAGGGTGCTGTGCGGTTCGATTTACCCAGTTTCCTCTATGGAAACTGGCTGGTACTGTTTCCATCATGGAAACCGGTAGTGGTCGACCCCCAGGGCGCGATGACGCGCACGCAATGCTCGAAGACGCACGCCGCGCCGAGGAGGAGACGCGGAACCCGCCATTGCCGTGGTGGTTCTTCATCACGCAAGCAGTGCTTCTGGCCGCGATCAGCAGTGCGCAGATGCTCGCCCTGGGGCCATCGAGAGTGGTCACCATCCTCGGACTTGTGGCTGTGGTGGGTGTCGGTATGCGGATGGTCTTCACCAGGCCGGGGTATGGGGTCGTCTGGCCTGATGGTCAGGCGGTCTTTCCCTACATGATCGCGATGATGATCCTGGTCGGTGTTCCGGCCGTGCTCGCGGTGAGTCTCGAGATCCCGTGGCTGTGGATCATCGCGGGAGTGCTGGCAGGGGTGGCGACTCTTGAGATGGGGCGTCGGTACCGCAAGGCATTCGGTCGTGGCTGAGGCGAAGTTCGATCCCCTGATCCATGCCCCGCATCGGCTGAGAATCTGCGCGATCGCACACGCCACGACGCATGTCGAATTCCGTGAGCTTCAGGAGCGACTGGGCATATCGAAGTCCGCCCTCAGCAAGCACATCGCCCAGCTCGTCGGTTACGGCTACCTGCGGGAGGAACACCGGACAAGAGGAGGGCACTCACGCCTGCGCCTGTCACTCACAGAGCCCGGACGTCGCGCATATCGAGGACATACAGCCGCATTGAAAGAGATCATCGAGGCGGCCGAGTGACCGGAGGATGCCTCAACTTCGTGCTTCCGGCGGACGACTTCGGTGCCGTTTCCGGGGATCGTCGACGACTGCCGCAAGCTCGCCGGTCGTCTGAGTAGGCTGGCGCGATGGCTGCCGCTTCCGAAGAGATCACTTCTCTGTTGGTTCGCTCCCTTGTTGCGGAGCAGTTCCCTAAGTGGTCAGAGTTGCCGATCCGCCCCGTGGAGGTTCAGGGGTGGGACAACCGCACCTTTCGGCTTGGCGACCGAATGACTGTCCGCCTGCCCAGCGCTGACGGCTATGTCGCCGGCCTCGTCCGGGAGGAGCGCACCCTCGCGATCCTCGACTCCAGTCTTCGTGTCCCCATCCCTCGCGTCGTGGCGACCGGAGCTCCCTCGGCGAAGTTCAGCAGACCGTGGTCCGTTCGCGAGTGGATTGAGGGGCACACTCTAGGAGCGGTCGAATCACGCGAGCGAGAGACAGCCATCAGTGCTTTAGGTGACGCTCTGAGGGAGGTGCAGGCCTGCGACACTGCCGGAGGCCCATGGGCAGGGAGGGCATCTGCCTACCGTGGCTGTCACATCAGCGCGGTTGCCGAGGATGTTCAGGGCTTGCTACCACTCCTGGACAGACGTCACGCTGAGGGATGTCGGGCACTCTGGGATGCGGCCGTAAGCACAGTGTGGACCAGGCCGCCGGTGTGGGTGCATGGCGATGTCGCTCCAGGCAACATGTTGTTCGATCCCGGCGGCCGATTGGCGGCGCTTATCGACTTCGGGCAGACGTGCGTCGGTGATCCCGCCTGTGACCTGGCTTTCGCATGGTTGAGTTGCAGCCCTCCCGAGCGCGATCGACTGCGGGACCGGCTGGAGCTACCTGGGGATGCCTGGTTGCGAGGCGCTGCGTGGGCGCTGTGGAAGGCCCTCGTCAGTTCGCCCGAAGAGCTGATCACCAAATACGGACGCTCACGCGACGCCGTGCTGAGCGACGTGGCCGACCTGACAACGGGGTAAGACCAGCGCTCTCTTCCCGTGCCTGCCGTAAATGATCGTGTTCTGGCAAGGAGGCAAGGTGTGCCTGGGATCGTCGCTGGCGTGAGCCAGAGCAGCGTTCCGATACCCAGTGCGGTGGAAGCTGGCACGGATGGATGGCATCGGGCACGTTGGAGGGATGGATACTCGCGAAATCCCGCCTGCTCTCATCATCGTCGCTGGGCCGCAGGCCTCTGGGAAGAGCACCCTGGCGACCGCTCGCAGCGTTGAGCTACGAGACCAGGGGGAGCGAGTGGCGCTTGTCGAGCTCGATCAGATCGCGGCCATGGCTCTCCCGACGCTCCCGAGCTGGGAGGCAGCTCACCACATCTTCGAGGCAACGATCGGGCTCTGGGCCCGAACCGATCTCACGTGCGTCGTCGCGGAAGGATCCGGTTCAGACGACGAGGTCTCGCGGCTACGCACCCAAGCTCCGCCGGGAGCTGTGATCGTGACGGTGGCGACGACCGTTGCTCTCGAGACTGCGATCGCTCGGGCTCAGTCGGATCCGACGAGAGGAATCTCGAAGGATCAGAGCTTCCTCAGCCGGATCTACCGGGACTGGACCGCTGAGCTGACTCGAATCAGCCCCGACATAGTGATCGACACAGACCGATGCACCGTTGAGGAAAGCGTCGAACGCATCGGCGTGACATTAGGAGCGGCGAGACTCAGGCACGACTGACTCGCGCCCAACCCTGTCGCAGACGATCATGATCGACAGGCATGTGTAGTCAGGGCTGTTCAGGGTCATCGGGTCAACTCGTCGATCCATGGGTGTCCCGGATGTGCGGTTTCCAGTGCGCTTCGAAGCCATGCCGAGGCTTCACCACTCATGGATGAACGAGCGGTATCGAAGTCCAGTTGATCCTGCGGCCGAAGGCCCGGAGCCTTGTGGAGTAGCTGGATCTCCGGGCGCAGGTAGTCGACGCCCTCCTTTGTCCAGAGGATCTTTTCGAAGGGGCGGGTGATACTCGGGTGTCGCCTGTAGATCCAATCGGTGGGAGTGGTGTCCATCAGAATGACGTCGTACTCCCAGGGGCTGGCACCGTCGGGTCTGAGCCACAGATTGCTGCAGGTGTTCGGAATCGGCCGTGCCGGGGCGGCGAGAGAGAGCAGGTCGCCGTGGTTCGCCGCCCATACGTCCAGGCGGCCGCGGAGATGACTGCGCAGCATGTGCGCATCGGAGCGAGGGACGCTCGGGTCGATGTCGCCGTGAGTCCGCGAGACGCCCGTGAACGCTTCGATGGCCCACCCGCCGGCGATCCACCATCGGCCCGGGTAGCCACGGAAGAGTTCCACGACATCGTCGACCGTTCGTGGGCGCCACGGCCCGTAGAGTCGCACGATCTCGTTGTGGTCCACAGGGTCATGCTACGAATCATCAGCTCGCACGTCGGACATGGCCTGCGCGACGCCCGCCAGAAACGATCGATTACGGAGCGGAAGGTCTCGTGGCGTGCTACGGCGCCGCAAACGCGGCCACCCATCCGCTTCCAGTTTCGGAGCAGGCCCTCGATATCGGTACCGGCTGTCAATGACTAGTCGCGCAAGGCGATGATGGCGTCAGCTACGGGCACATGGCGTTGGTGCTGATCTTCGGTCCAATACCCGAGGAGGTGTAGCGTCGCGGTCCGGAATAGCAACGCTCTAAGCAACAGTTGGCGCCAGTGCTCGATGCCGAAATCGCGGCCCAGCTTCCGTAGGGGATATCCATGCCAACAAACGGCGTCGACCACGGCGATCGCAGCGCCGAGACCGGGAGGACGCCAATACGGGGCCCAGTCGATGACGACGGGAGGGCGTCCGTCGGCGAACATCACGTTGCCTAAGAGGTCTCCGTGGATCACCTGCTCGGGTGCTGCGATCGACCGGCACTCGCTCCCGATTCGCGCAAGGAGACTATCGTTCGGCGACGCCACCTCACCCCAAGCCATCCGGTCAGCTCGACTCCACGGATCCGAGGACGCCTCGATAAAGGACGGGCGAGGTTCCACAGTGATGGCCTCTTGAAACGCCAGCCCCGCCCGCACGATGTCATCGATCCGCGTTTCGTCTGATTCGCCGGGTACCCACTCCATAGCGTGCCACCCGCCTCGCACCCAACTGCCCTCCTCGTCCATGAGTGGTCGAGGGACACTGAACTCGCTCGATTTCGGCAGCTTAGCCAGTACTCCCGACTTCCAGGCCGTCTCAACCGCATCCCCTGTCGGCCTCAGAACCACGTGACCGGCGCGCCAGGTCAGGCCGCGCCCACCGGGCAGCAAGACCGGCGCTCCCACGCCGCCGAATGCGCTGACTATCTGTGGGTACGGGGGACTCGACCGATCCTTTTCCACCATCCCCTCAGTATGGATCTCTGAACGCCTGCCACGCACTCGTCATAACCGTCGAATGGCAAAGGGGTTCGGCTGGGCTGATCCCGCAGGGGCGCACATAGCCCGTGCCCTGGCGGTGCGGCGAGTGTCGCTTTCGCTGCTGTGGTCCCGGAGCGCGAGATTGTGCTCGATATTCCCGACCTTCGATCGCGGCAGATGGGCTATCTATGTTCCGTCCTCGTGCATATAGGCTTCCAAACCAGCCCTCTGCGAGACGCGGGTATCGAGGCCCACATCACCTAATCGAAACCTCTCTGCGGTTCTTGTGAGTCACCCAACTGACCACCGCGGCGCACACAGCTCCGAGGGCGATCCCCAGGTAAGTATTTGTGGGAGCGAAAATGGGGCTGAGGTACGACGGGATAGCCGACCCGACGGAGCCTATGGCAAGAATCGCGCTGAATATCCCTCCGACGACACCACCTCGCGACAAGTAGACGACTGCTGCTATTAGGTACACGAACGCAGCGATACATGCCCATGCCCAGATCGAGATGGGTATGAACCACCCTCCGAACAGGGGCCACGACCAGCTGATGAGCCAGATCAGCGACCCCGAAAACGCTAACCACCGACCAGCTCGCGAGGTGGAGGGGGACACGAGGAGCGTGCCGATGGCAAGAAGCAAGAACCCAAGAAGCTGACTGGTGAAGCCAACGAGGATGCTTCCTGGACCCGGCTGAATGAAGAGCGTGGCGACGAGGATCACGCCACCAGCCACCATCCCGACTCCTCCGACGACGGTTGCCCGCGGAGTGAAAATGCTGGTTGATGAGGAAAATGTCATAGTTGAACGTTAGCCCTCGCCGTGTAGACAGGACCTCCGAAGAGGCAAGGGGGAGAGTAGCTGTTGTGGGTGGAGTAAGAGATATCGAACTCGGAGAACTTCGGTCCGTCGATGGCCGGTGCGAAGGCCCCAGGGGGTCGTCGTGTAGCTGCGACCGCCGCGGTTGACGAAGACGAATGGCGTGGAGTATCGCCTATCGAGACGCCTGCGATGGCCGCAGGTAGGCGAGAATCAGACCATGCAACATGAAGCGGTGGATCCGTCCCACGCGACCACGGCCTTCGACATGATGCTTGTCGATCCGACGTCTTCACTCGGGCGCGCGGTCATTAGACGCTTCTTCGTAGAAGTCGTCGGACGCTATTGGGGTCGGGAAGCGAGCGACGCTGAGGTCGAGCAGGCGATGCTCGATGAGCCCAGCGATGATCTCAGAGGAGATACCGGCTTTCTTGTCATCGTCCGAGATGGAGAGCGGGTCGTCGGGTGCGGGGGTGCGAAGGTCGTCGAGCCGGGGATCGCTGAATTGACACGGGTGTTTGTCGATGATTCTGTTCGTGGACTCGGCGCGGGCAAGGCGTTGGTGAGGGAGATCGAAACCCTGAGCGCGCGTCGCGGCGTGCATACCCTCCGGTTGACAGTTCGGGATGATCTCGCCGAGGCGCACCGGCTGTATCGCAGGCTCGGCTACACGCCCGTTCGTCCGTTCTCGACGTCGCCCTACGCCGACAATCAACTCGCGAAGGTGCTACTCGAAGCCCGGTAGAGGGCTGCCGAGGACACGTGCTGGACAAGAGCCGCTGAGCCCCGTGCTCGGCGGCTCTTGCCGTGGGCGACATGGGTCAGGATGTAGTCCGGATGGACGCGGATCCAGTCCATCTCTCTGTCTCACTTCTGGATGTCAGCCACGGTGTCTCTGTTCAGGTGCGCGGGTGGTTGTGGGCTTCGCGGTCTCACTCACGGGTCGCGTGATGTGGCGTTCTTGCCGTGTGCGGCACTGCGCCGTGTGGCCGCTCCTTCGCAGAGTCTGGACTACTCGTCGAAGCGGGAACCGGCGGGGCGAGCGCTCAGCAGGGTGAAGACGAGGAGCACGATGGCGCCGATAAGCGGGACCAGCACGATGAAGAACCACGCGCCGCTGCGATCAATGTCATGGAGCCGCCGCCAGGTCAGGGCGAGTGCGGGGATGAGGATTCCCGTTGCGTAGATCAGAAATACAACGCCGACCGGGCTCGCCAATGCGAAGGCGCCGCCGGAGGCGAACGGTGAGAATACGTCGATGGGGCGAGACGTCCACTGTGGGTCGGTCAGTGACCCGACGAGATTGAAGGCCAGGGCCACGAGCACGTTCGCCAACACCCACCACCAGTACTCGCTCCGGCTGGCCCGTCCGCTGAAAGTCGCGTACTTGCGGAAGAAGCGTGAGACGGCTTGTGGGAACGAGGCTCCGTAGAGAGGCTCGCTGAGGGCGATCTGTGTCGTCGTCATACCAGGAACCTATCGGTGGTCGAGGACCGCTGCGGGAGCGCGTGGTCGTGCGGCTGCTCCTGCGGCGACCCACCGTCAACGCCTGTATGCTCGGCGGCATCCGGATGATGCTGGAGTTCAGATTGCCGACGAGTGGAGCAGACCATGACGAATCCTGATGCACTCGCGAACGGCGAGGCGCCCCTGCCCGAGAACCTGGGCGAGGACCGGCACGAATCTGGTCCGGCGAACGTCGCCACACCGGCCGAATCGGATGCACGTGCGCGCATCCTCGAGCACCTTGAGGCGCGCGAGGGTGAGGGCGACGGCGAATTGCTGTACGTCGGCGACACCCCCGCACGGTAACGGCGGCGCGGACTCCGGTGGGGGGCGACCGTGCGTGTCGACCCTTTGTCCGCGGCATCCGTCCCCGACGAATCAGTGCACAACGGCACTCCGGGCATCGGCACCCGCCGCTCGCGACGCGGCCGTGATTGACACGACCCCGCGCTCGCGCGCGGCCGAGCGACGAATCGACAGAACGTCGTCGCCCACCGTGACGTCAGAGGTCGATTGGTCCGGGCGAGGGAACCACTGTCGGCAATCCGCCGTCGAGGATTCGCTCGACCATGCCGATAGCGCGGTCGGTGAGGCCGTCACCGGGATAGAAGTCCTCGTAGTGCTCCTCGACCTCCGCCAGCGTGGTGAGGCTGCACAGGGCGAGCAGTTGGCGGATGTCGTCCACGTCGCGCCCCGGGCGATTGGCGCGGAGCTTCATGGCGAGGAGCGCCTCCTTCGAGGCGACTTGGACGACAACGCTGTCGCGGTCGTAGATCGTCTCCCACTCGACGGGTCGCCGCCCGAACGTGGGCACCGAGTCTGCGTTCTCCACCGCGAAGTTGAACCAGCCGGCGCTCCAGCCTCGTCGATCCGCCACACGCTCGGCTGCGGCGAGGACGGCGTCATCGCTTCCGGGGTGAATGTGAAGAGAATCGAGGTCTCCAGTGGCGCGCCGGTCGAAGTACCTAAGGACGAGCGCGGCACCGCCGACGAGGCGTATGCCCGCGACTTCACCGGCCGTGTGGAGCTCACCGACGAGGTCACGGAGGCCGGAGATGATGTCGTCGCGATCGAGCGAGTCGCCCATCAGACGCTCGCCAGAGTGTCTCGCCAGACAAGGACGCCACGCTCGAGGAACTCGGCGGGGACATCCTCGGGTGCCGGGATCGGGTCCGCAGGATCGACGTCCAGGGTTCGAGGCGCCCGGAGCTGCCTGTTCGGAGCGTCAACCCATGCGGGAGAGGGGAGTCCCTCCTCGCTGAGGCGAAGATCCACGAGTGCTGCAAGGGCCGCATCCCACGCGCGGTCACCAGTCGGCTCCGGCTCGGCGAGGCCGAGGACCCCGCGTACAAGGCCGTGTTCGGAGTTGAGGTTGTCACTCAACTGGATGAGCTCGCGAAGAGCACTGTACTTGTCGCCCGCACGCAGGTACCTACGGATCGCTGCGGCGATGGTCGCCGCGTCGTCCCGCCGCGTAGGCGCGGAATACAGTCGGTGGCCGGTGCCGCTGAGAAAGCGCTCGATGGTGCTGAACTCGGCCTCGCGACCGCTTTCGCATCGCGAGACTCGGCCCTGGTCGACGTTGGTCCGTTGGGCGAGATCCTTCTGTGTGAGGCCGCGGCTCTTTCGGGCGGCGCGCAAGAGAACTGATGCGTTCGTCATGTCGCCTCCTCTCAGAAATGTTTTCAGAGCCATATTCTATCGGGTTTTGAGGCCGAGCGGGACCGACGCAGTGGCGCGGCATCCTGAGGGGTCTGGCGATCCGAGGGACGCCCAGGCTTATGGCCCCGCGCTTGCGCGTCGCGTCGCCTGCTCGATCAGCTCCTCGATCGCCACTTCTCCCTCGATGTAGGACTGGACTCGCTCCAGGACGGCAGAATCCGGCTCCAGCCCCTCAAGGGCCCAGCTCGCCACGGTGTCTGCGGCGAGATCCTGCCGCCGGATGAACTCGAGTGTCTCTTCGGTCGTGAAGGTCTTGCGTCCACGCTCCGCGAGAGCCTCGATCCGAAGCTCCTCCATGCTTCCTCGGATCTCCTGGAGACGTGCGAGACGCGCGTGCTCTTCTGGGTCCGTCACGGTGTCTCCGTTCAGGTGCTCAGGTCGTCGCACTATCAGGAGTCGATGGCGCCGACGTCGCGCAAGCCGGCGAAGCGCTCGACGCCTCTGCCGCCCATGCCGCGGTTGACTGCGAACTTCGGCGGAAACTGCTGCAGGAGAAGATCTTCCTCGGCGAAGTACTGCGTGGTCATCATGGCGAAGATGCGCGTGGTGTCGAGGGCGCGGAAACTATCGATCGACAGCACCGATGTCTCCACGCTGCCGGCGAGAAGTCGGTCAAACTGCTTCTGACCGGTCCAGTGCTGGCGGATGCGCTTGGCGTTTTTCGGTTGGCTCCGAACGCACCTCGAGTGACGCCGTCCTCTGTCTCTGCACACGCCGCCGGTGTCGTCTTGTTCTCCACGCCCGTCGTGACCGTGCTCCACGGCACTGGAACGCGGCCAATACGGTGTCCTGATGCGAGGATCCGTGAAGAGCGCGAGCAACGTAGGGATGATCGCTGTGATCCGTGACGGGGCGCTCGTGTGAGGCGGGATCTGCGCCTGCTGCCGATCGCAGGAGCGGTGTGGGTGGTTGCGCTGGTGTGCGTGTTCGTGCCTGCGGCGGCGATGTGGTGCGCGCTCGTGGGGGTGGGCGGAGCGGTCGTCGTGTGCGGGGTCGTGTTGCGGCGTGCCGATCGCGCGGCATCGCGTGTGGCTCTCGTTCTGGTCGTGCTGGCCGGTATGGGCGCTGTCTCGATCGCTGCGCTGTCGGCGCTGCCTGCTCGCGAGGGCGCGGCGTCGTGGGATGGTCGCGTGGTCGAGGCCACGGCGGAGGTCACCTCTTCGGCGTCGGTGGGTCGTGACGGGCGGTTGTGGATGGAGGTGCAGCTCACGGGCATCGGGTCGCCGGGGCGGATCGAGGGCATGTCGGCTCCGGTGCGGATCGGTATCGACCCGGCCGACGGCTTCGATCTCGGCGCGACGGTGCGAGTGAAGGGCGAGGCGGTAGCGACGGATGCGGGGGAGAGGTTGGCTCTCGTGGTGTTCGCGAGCACGGCGGTTGTCGAGGTCCCGGCATCGGGGGTGTTCGCGGTCGCGGCCGAGGTGCGCAGCGCGTTCATCGAGCGGTCGCTGCGGATGCCCGAACCCGGCGCGGGTCTGCTCCCCGGTCTCGCTGTCGGCGATACCCGTGCGGTGTCGACCGACCTCAACGACGACATGCGCACGAGCGGGCTCAGCCACCTCACCGCGGTGTCGGGGGCGAACTGCGCGATCGTGGTCGGTGCGGCGTTCTGGTTCTCGGCGCTGTGCGGAGCCGGACGCAGGACCCGTGTGCTCGTCGCCGCCGTGGTGCTTTCCGGTTTTGTCATCCTCGTGACCCCCGAGCCGAGCGTGATCCGCGCCGCGGTGATGGCGGGGGTGGCGATGCTGTCCGTGCTGTTCGGGCGGCCGAGTGCGGGCGCCGGACTCCTTGCGCTCAGTGCTGTCGCGATCCTGGTGGTCGATCCCTGGCTGGCGTCGACCCCGGGGTTCGCGCTGTCCGTCGCCGCATCGGGCGCACTTATCCTGCTCTCTCCGTCGCTGACGCGTGGACTCGCGCGATGGATGCCGCAGCCGCTGGCCCTCGCCATCGCGGTGCCGACAGCGGCGCAGCTGGTGTGCGGTCCGATCATCGCGCTGTTCGCGGAGCAACAGTCGCTCATCGGTCTGGTGGCCAACCTGCTCGCCGCTCCTGGCGCTCCTCTCGCGACGATCATCGGGCTGCTCGCCTGCCTCACGGTTCCCGTACCCGCGCTGGCCGACGTACTCGCAGCATCCGCCTGGCTTCCCGCCGCATGGATCGCTCAGACCGCGACGATCACTGCCGACCTTCCCCTCGCCCAAGTGGCCGTGGTGCCCGGCATCATGAGCGCTGTCATCGTCGCGGCGCTGAGCTCCGCGGTGGGCATCATGCTCGCCGGTGGGTTCCGCCGCCTGCCGTTCGTCCGCGTCGTCGCAGGCGGGGTGCTCGCCTGCACGCTTGCGCTGGGCGCGGCGAGCGTCGTGCTGGACGGACCCCTCGCCCGCATGACCGCGCCCGATGACTGGGCGATCGCGGCGTGCGATGTGGGCCAGGGAGATGCGCTGCTCGTGCGTTCCTCGGGACGTGTCCTCGTGATCGACACGGGCCCCGAACCCGAGCCGCTGGCCTCGTGTCTGCGCGGTCTGGGCATCGACCGCGTCGATCTCCTGGTGCTCACGCACTTCGACCTCGACCATGTCGGTGGGGTCGAAGCGGTGCAGGGCAGGGTCTCTGTGGTGCTGCACGGTCCGCCGGACACCCGCGGTGACGAGCGGATCCTCGAGCGCCTCGCCGACGGGGGAGCGACGGTGACGTCGGCCGCCGCGGGTGCGCGCGGTTCGCTCGGCGACGCATCGTGGAGCGTGCTGTGGCCCCCGCGTCGTTCGATGGCTGTCTCTGCCGGCAATGATGCGAGCGTGGTGATCGAGGTCGACGGCGGCGGAGTGCCCCGGTCGCTGTTCCTCGGGGATCTCTCGGCGGAGGCCCAGCGGATGCTGCTGCGCGCCGCACACCTGCGGGGACCCTACCCGGTGGTCAAGGTGGCCCATCACGGCAGCGCCGATCAGGACTTCTCGCTGTACGAGGGGCTTCACCCGACGGTCGCACTCTTCAGCGTGGGCGTCGACAACGACTACGGTCACCCTCGGGCCGAGACCCTCGACGCGCTCGAGATGGACGGCGCACGCGTTCTGCGGACCGATGAGCAGGGCCGGCTCCTCATCGGCGAACTCGAGGGCCAGCTGCAGGTGTGGACGCAGAAGCAGCCGCCCTGACCGAGGGCGACGTCGGAGACCCCCGGTAGTCTGGGAGCATGGCTGCCTCTCGTCCTCCCGCCCGCGGCGGCGCCAAGGCGACCAAGATCGCTCAGGTCTCGTGGCGCGATCCGCGACCGGCCCCCGTCGTGCTGGTCTTCGGTCCCGAAGAGGTGTGCGCCGAGCGGGCGATCGCTGGGGTGCGCGACTATCTCCGCACCGAAGACCCCGCACTCGAAGTGAGCGATGTTCGGGCCGACGACTACGCGCCGGGCACGCTGCTGTCGCTCACCTCGCCGTCTCTGTTCGGCGAGCCTCGTCTGGTGCGTGTCTCCGGTGTGGAGAAGTGCTCCGATGCCTTCCTCCAGGAGGCCGTGTCGTATCTCGAACACCCCCAGGAGGGGGCCACGGTCATCCTCCGCCACACCGGCGCCAGCGTCAGGGGCAAGAAGCTGCTCGATGCGCTCCGCGCGGGCACCGGAGAGGGCATCGAGATCCCGTGCCCGGCGATCAAGCGCGACGGAGATCGTGTCGACTTCGCAGCGGGGGAGTTCGCGGCGGCGAAGAAGCGCATCGCGCCCCCTGCTCTGCGCGCTCTCGTCTCGGCTTTCGCCGATGATCTCACCGAGCTCGCCGCGGCGTGTCAGCAGCTGATCGGTGATGTCGAGGGCGACATCACCGAAGAGGTCGTGACCAAGTACTACGGCGGACGCGTCGAGGTGTCGGCGTTCGTCGTCGCCGACACCGCCATCGCGGGACGCTACGGCGAGGCTCTCGTCGCTCTCCGTCACGCACTCGCATCCGGCGCCGATCCGGTGCCGATGGTCGCCGCCTTCGCCATGAAGCTGCGCACCATGGCCCGTGTCGCCGGCAACCGTGAGCCCAGCCGCCAGCTCGCGCAGCGGCTGGGAATGAAGGACTGGCAGGTGGATCGCGCGCGGCGCGATCTCGCCGGATGGAATGAGCGCTCTCTCGGCATGGCGATCCAGGCGACGGCCCGTGCCGACGCCGAGGTCAAGGGTGCCGCGCGTGACCCGATCTTCGCGCTCGAGCGGATGCTCACGGTCATCGCCACCCGCCAGCCGTTCGGGGAGTGAGTCGCACCTCTATCGGCCCTCGCGCTGAGCAGAGCCGAGCCGTCTCGATCCGTGCGTCCTGCCGAGCACGCGAAAGAGCCCGCCCCGCGAACGGGACGGGCTCTTGTCACACCCTCAAGCGAGGTGGATCTGCTCAGAGAGCGGAAACCTGCTTGGCGATGGAGGACTTGCGGTTCGCAGCCTGGTTCTGGTGGATGACACCCTTGCTGACGGCCTTGTCGAGCTTGCGGGAGGCAGCCTTCAGGGCAGCCTCGGCTGCAGCCTTGTCGCCGGAGACGACAGCGGCGCGCGCTGCGCGGATGTGCGTCTTCAGCTCGCTCTTCACGGCCTTGTTGCGCTCGTGAGCCTTGTCGTTGGTCTTGTTGCGCTTGATCTGCGACTTGATGTTTGCCACGTGTGGACGCTTTCTGTACGGAGTTGTTAGGAGATGCCGGCAGAAGAAGAGGGCTTCCACACGGCGGTCGTGAGGGAAGAACCCACACGCAAGCCAAGAACCAACTCTACCAGCAATCGGGCGCATCGCCCGACACCGCCTGCGGGAGGATCTGCCGGTGTCGATCCGGAACGTCCCATCGCGCGCGGCCGGGGTCTGGGTGCATGATCATCATGACCGGACACTTTGATCCCGACCCCTGCCGAGGAACCTCATGCGCCCTCCCCACCGTCACTGCGGACATCGATGAGCGCGGCGCGCGGCATCGGGGCGCGGTGGATGACCGTGTTCACCCTGGCGTGGCTGGCGATCTGGACGGTGCAGCTGACACCGGTGCAGCTTCTGCTCCCGCTGCAGCTCAACACCTCTGATGAGGACTGGATCCCAGGAGTCATCTCCTCGGGCTTCGTGCTCGGCATCGGCGGGCTGGCGGGGATCGTGGCGGGCCCCGTCGCGGGCACGCTCTCGGACCGCACCCGCCGCGGACGCCATCGTCGACGCCCGTGGGCGCTGGGCGGGGTGCTGTGCACCTCCGCGTTCCTGATCGTCACGGGGTTCAGCGAGGGGGCCTGGGCCGTCGGTGGCGCCTGGGTCGGCGTCTCCATCGGTGTGGCCGTGTCGTCCGCCGCGTTCACCGCGTTGATCGCCGATCAGCTGCCCTCGACGCAGCGCGGCGCGGCATCCGCTGCCGTCGGATCGAGTCAGGCGGTCGGGATCGTGCTCGGCGTCGGCCTCGTCGTGCTGCTGGGCCTCGGCATCCGCGAGGGGTATCTGCTGCTCGCCGTCGTGATCGCCGTGGTCGGTTCGGCGGCGGCGCTGCTCCTGCCCGACCCGCCGGCCCCCGCCGAACCGGCCTCCGTGCGACCCACCGCCGAACGGGCCGCCGCCGAGCCCGTGGCTGCCCGGGGCGACCGGCGGCTGCTCGCCTCGCTGCGGGATCGGGACTTCGCCTGGATGCTGGCCGGCCGGCTCGTGACGAACATCGGCAACGCGCTCGGCACCGCCCTGTTCCTCTTCTTCCTCCTGCATGGGCTGCATCAGGAGACGACCGTCGCCCAGGACAACCTTCTGCTCCTGATCGTCGTCTACACGCTGTTCGTCGTGCTCGCGGCGGTGGGTACCGGCATCCTGTCGGACCGCACCGGCGACCGACGCACCCTGACCGTCGCGGCCACGCTCGTGCAGGCGGCCTCAGGTGTGGTGATCGCCGTGGTGCCGACATTCGAGGCGACGATGGTGGCCGCCGCTCTCATGGGGCTCGGCTACGGCGCGTTCTCGACCGTCGGACTCGCGTTCGCCGCTGATCTGCTCCCGGACGAGAAGGACCATGCGCGCGATCTCGGGATCGTCTCCGTGACGGCTGCGCTCGGACAGCTCATCGGCCCGGTACTGGGGGCGGGGCTCGTCGCACTGGTCGGCGGCTTCTGGCTCGTATTCGTCGCCGCCGCCGTGCTGTCGCTCGTGGGTGGTGCACTCACCGCTCTGGCCCGGCAGACCCGGCGCTGAGCGAATCTTCGCCGAGCGGTCATCCCTGCCCGTGCGAGTGATCGCGTCTCGACCACGGAGATGGTTGCAGTAGAGCACCGGTATTCCGGGACCGATTCGCCCACTTTCCTCTCAGTCCGTGTACCTTCGGCAGTGTCCTCATTTGAATACATACGCATTGTGAAGTGATTACAGCCAGCTGTCTGTGGATCACGGAGCGACGAAGGTGAACCCCGTGTCGGATGAGAACCACGATGCCGCGAAGACGCCACCCGGAGCGGACGGCACGCATGAGCGAGCACTGCGGCGCAGGCTGTGGGGATCTCGCCAGTATCGCGTGTGGTTCCTCGGGGACTCGTTGAATCAAGTCGGCACCTTCGTCGGCGCGTTCGCGTTCACACTTCTCGGTTATCAGGTCGCCGGCGATGTCTTGACAGCTGGCATCATCGGCTCAGCATCCGCCGCAGCACAGTGTCTGATGCTTCTGCCCGGTGGCGTGTTGATGGATCACAAAGACCGCAGAAGGCTGCTCGTGGTTGCGGCAGCCGTTGCAGCACTCTTATGGCTGCTCGTCGCCGGCCTCCTGTGGGCGGGCACCATGTCGGTCGCGTTGCTGCTCGCGCTCGCGATCGGAACGGGGGCTGTGGCGGGAGCCTTCGAGAACCTGACCGACGTGATTCTGCCGCAAATCGTCACGGGCGACCTCCTTCCCGAGGCGACGGCCGCCAACGAGGGACGCGACGCCGGGCTGCAGCTCGGTGCGTCACCGCTCTCAGGGCTGCTCTTCGGAGTGCACCCGTCTCTTCCGTTCATCGTGTCCGCCATCGCACGGGCAGGGCAGATGGCCGCGGCGCTGTCCTTGAGAGGCAGCTTCATCCCGGGCCGACAGGCTGGCCTCGCGAGGCCTTCGTGGACCGCGGGGATCCGGTGGTTGCTCCGCTGGCGACAGCCGCGCACACTCGTCCTCCTCATCGCAGGGGTGAACCTCTCGCTCGCGCTGAGCGGAATGACCATCATCCTGAGCCAACAGCAGCTCGGCACACCACCGTGGCAGATCGGGGTGATCCAGACCTTCCAGGGCGTCGGGGTCCTTCTCGGTGCGTTGCTTCTGATGGGGATGCTGCCGCGCCTCACCGGAGCACGCATCATCCGAATGTCCATCTACACGATAGGCATCGCGGTCGGGGCGGCGATGCTCACTCGGGATCCGTGGATGATCGCGATGCTCGGGCTCCTGGCATCGCTTCCCATCATCCCCCTCAACGCTGTGCAGGGGTCGTATCTCGCATTGCAGATCCCGGACGAGCTTCGTGGGCGCGTCCTGTCTGCGAGCACCCTCGTCACGGCTGTGCTCGTCGCTCCTGCTCCGCTCCTCGCGGGGGCTCTCCTCGACGCCCTCGGCTACGAGGTCGCCTTCGGCGTGGCTGCCGTTCTTCTGCTGTCGATCGGCACGGTCGCGCTGCTGTCCCGATCGGTGGGCGCAGTGCCGATGTCGAGCGAGTTCGACGAGTGCGAACCCTTGGGCGAGTCGGACTCCATCAGCTGAATCACCGCCGCCGCCACAGCCTTCGGCACCGGCGGCACTTGGTGTCTGCGGACCTCAGCGATGATCGCCGGCATCCCTCTCGATGGTCGCGATGGCCAGACGCAGCACGGCGTTGAAGATCTGCGGCCGCATCGCGGTGACCAGGTGAGTGGTGCGGGGGACGACGATGAGATCGGCATGCGGCGCGAGACGGCGGAACAGCGCCTCATTGACCCGCAGCTGATCCCACTGTCCGTTGACGAACCACAGCGGCACATCGATCCTGGACACCGCGGTCGCGAGATCGAGAGCGGCGAGGGTGCGCAGCGCCGTGTCCTGGGTGTCGAGGGCGTAGCCGCCCGCAGCGAAGTCGGAGCGCGTCTCCTCGGGGATGGTCGCCTCGAGGATGCGCGCGGTGATCCACATGCCCCGGTCAGGCAGTCTGTCGACGGCGCGGGCGATCGCGCGGTAGGCCGCCAGCCCCGCGCCGCGGGGGAGTGACGTGCACGACGCGGCGATCAGACCCGCGACACGGGGAGCATCGGCACCTCCGACGTAGGCCAGGCAGAGCAGACCGCCCATCGAATGACCGACCAGGAGCACGGGCCCGCGGGTCGCGGCATCGCGCACCGCGACATCGATCGTGTGCAGTGCTTCATGGAGGGTGAAGTCCTCGGCCATCCGCGAGCCGTGCCCGGGCAGATCCACCGCGACGGCGGGGATGCCCTGCTCGCGGAGAAAGGCGAGCTGCGAGCGCCACATGGTCGCGGACGTGCGGATGCCGTGCACGAGGACGATCTGGACGCTCACGCGTTCAGCATAGAGAAAGCGGGGCCGGTGGATGACCACCGACCCCGCTTCGTAGAGAGGAGTTACTTCTCCCAGCCGACGTTCTCGACCGGAGACACTCCGAAGAGGTCCAGTCCGACGTAGGGCTCGGGGGTCAGGTTGGCGAGGCCGTCCTTGACCGTGGAGATCGAGGGACCGTTGTAGAGCGGGATGACGCCCCAGGTCTCCTTGATGATCTCCGGCTCGAGCTTCATCGTCGCGGCGGTCCAGTCCTCGGCCGTCGTCTGCGACTCGACCTGGTCCTTGATCTTCTCGTCGATCTCGGCGGTGCCGGTTCCGGACAGGTTCAGGCTGCTGTCGGAGCAGTAGAGCTGGCAGAAGTACAGCGGTCCGAACGGGTCGGAGTCGGTGAACCGCAGCGAGAATCCGTCCCAGTTCTTCGTGCTGAAGTCGGTCGAGAAGTCCGCGGGTGCGCGCTTCTCGATCTGCAGGTCGATGCCGATGGCCTTCTCCTGCTGCTGCAGCGCCTTGGCGAGGGCCTCGATCGTCGGGTCATCGCTGTGAACCGGGTAGACGATCTCGAGCTTGACACCATCCTTCTCGCGGATGCCGTCTGAGCCCTCGGTCCAGCCGGCGTCGTCCAGCAGCTTCTTGGCGGCGTCGACGTCGAACTTCAGGCCGGCCTCGGAGAACGAGTCCTTGTATCCGTCCTGGAAGTCGTACATGTTCAGCGAGCCGGCGGGAGCTTCCTCGTAGTCGAGGCCGTTCCACGCGATCTGCTTCTGCTGGTCGATGTCGATCGCCATGAAGAACGCCTGGCGTACGGCGATGTCCTTCAGCTGCGGCTTCTCGGCGTCCAGGATGATGATCGTCTTGGCGGTCTGCTGCGAACGGTAGGTCGTGACGTCCTTCATGTCGGCGACCTGTGCCAGGCGATCCTTCGTGTTGGTGCCGACCATGTCGATCTCGCCGTTCTTGAAGGCGTTGATCGAGGCGGAGGCGTCGAGGCCCGTGAAGGTCACCTTGTCGAGCAGCGGTGCGTTGCCCCACCACTTCTCGTTCGGCTCGAAGGTGACGGTCTGGCCGTTGATGTCGAAGTCGGTCAGCTTGTACGGACCGGCGCCCCACTCGGGGTGCGCGTTCTCGATGTACGCCGTGTTGAAGACCTCCGGCGAGTCGACCGCCGGGTTCAGGATGCCGGTGAGGAACGGCATGCTCGGCCAGGCGAACTCGCCCTTGAACGTCACGATGACGTCCTTGTCGGTCTCGCCGGGCTCGACCGATTCGATCTCCTTGTAGCCGTCGGTCGCGCTGGCCTCGTAGGCCTCGTCTTCGCCGCTGTTCGCCTTCCAGGTGGCTGCGAACGCGGTGTAGTCGATCGGCGTGCCGTCGTTCCAGACAGCCTTCTCGTTGACCTTCATCGTGATGACGGTCTTGCCGTCCTTCTCGCTGATGTCCCAGTCGTCGAGGTATGCCGGGTTCGCCGAGACTTCGCCCTCGGGCGACATCAGGAACACCTGCGGGTTGTACCACTGGGCGAGGCGCGTCGTGTCAGCGCTGGCGTTGCCGTTGAACGGGTTCATCTGCGGAGTGATCTCGTTGATGCCGAAGTGGACCTCGCCTCCTTCCTTCAGGTTCTCGCGGGGCTGCGGGTTGTAATCCGCAGACTTGGTCTCCTGGGGCTCGTTGCCGCCATCGGTTCCGCTCGTGCCGCCTGCTGCACATCCGCTGATCGCGAGTGCCAGGGCGCCGCTGAGAGCGATAACGCCCATCAGCTTCGTGGTGCCTTTCATGGTGCTCCTTTCGCCTTTCGGCGTAGTCATAGATGGGAGATTAGTTCGCTTTCGCCCGAAAGGCTCGGGTGCACGAGTGAATATCCCGTAACCGTTATCGGACAGTGACCGGGGCAGCTCAGGAGACGAGCGGTCGGGTCGACATCGTCTCCGCATCGAAGACCACGCGCTGACGACTGCGCTCGATGTCGGGGTCCGGGACGGGGATCGCCGACAGCAGCGCTTGCGTGTAGGGGTGCTGGGGGTTGTCGAACACGTCGTCGACATCGCCGTGCTCGACGAACTCGCCGAGGTACATGACAGCGACGCGGTCGGCGATGTGACGGACCACCGAGAGGTCGTGTGCGACGAACAGGTACGACAGGCCGAGCTTGACCTTCAGCTCATCGAGGAGGTTGATGACGCCGGCCTGGATGGAGACGTCGAGCGCGGATACCGGCTCGTCGAGGACGACGATCTTCGGATTCGTCGAGAGTGCACGGGCGATGCCGATGCGCTGTCGCTGTCCGCCGGAGAACGCTCCGGGGAACCGGTCGAGGTGCGCCGGGTTCAGCCCCACGAGGTCCATCAGCTCCTGGACTCGACGGTGAGCGTCTTCTCGCTTGACACCGATGGCGATCATCGGCTCGGCGATGATCGCGCTCACGGTCATACGCGGGTCGAGGGCGCCCATCGGGTCCTGGAAGACGATCTGGATATCGCGCCTCAGCGCTCGCTCCTGCTTGCCGCTCGTGATCGATCCGACGCTGGTGCCGGCCACGATGATGTCGCCGTCGTCCTGCTTGGCGAAGTCCATGATCTGCAGCAGCGTCGTGGTCTTGCCCGACCCGGACTCACCGACGATGGCCATCGTCTCGCCCTCGCGAACATCGAAGGTGAGGCCCTTGACCGCGTGCACCTCGCCGACCTTGCGCTTGAAGATGGCGCCCTTCATCAGCGAGAAGGTCTTGTTGAGATTGCGGACCTCGAGGGTCACCGGTCGCTGCTCGCGCGGAGTGCGCGTCAGGTCGCTCTCGGGGATCACCGGAATGGGGAACACCGGCAGACCGCCGATCAGACCGCCGTCCTCGATCTCGTTCGCACGGATGCATGCGGCGCTGTGCGCGGCATCCGTTCCGGTGGTGACGGGCAGCAGCTCGGGCTCCCGCGTGCGGCACGCGTCCATGACGATGGGGCACCGGTCGGCGAACGGACAGGCGTCCGGCAGATCGATGAGCAACGGCGGGTTGCCCTTGATCGGGACGAGGGGCTGCTTCTCCGACTTGTCGACGCGGGGGATCGCGCCGAGGAGTCCGATCGAGTACGGCATCCGGGTGCGGTGGAACAGCTCCCGCGCCTCGGCGTGCTCGACGGGTTTGCCGGCGTACATCACGATGACATCGTCGGCGGTGCGCGCGACCACACCCATGTCGTGGGTGATCATGATCACCGCGGCACCCGTCTCGCCCTGCGCCTTCTCGATCAGATCGAGGATCTGCGCCTGGATCGTGACGTCGAGAGCGGTCGTCGGCTCGTCGCAGATGATCAGCTTCGGGTTGTTCGCCATCGCGATCGCGATCACGACGCGCTGACGCATACCGCCCGAGAATTCGTGCGGGAAGGACTTCATCCGCTTCTCCGGCTCGGGAATCCCGACCAGGGTGAGCAGTTCGACGGATCGATCCCAGGACTCGCGCTTCGAGAGGTTGCGGTGCACCGTGAGCGCCTCGATCAGCTGGTCGCCGATCGTGAACACCGGGGTGAGCGAGGTGAGCGGATCCTGGAACACCATCGTCATGCCGTTGCCGCGGATCATCGACATCTGCTTGTCGCTCTTGCCGAGCAGCTCCTGGCCGTCGAAGACGATCGAGCCGGTGACCTTCGCGTTGTCGTCGAGCAGGCCCATGATCGCCAGGGACGTGACCGACTTGCCCGATCCGGACTCGCCCACGATGCCGAGCGTCTTGCCCGCCTCGAGGTCGAAGGAGACGCCGCGCACGGCGTCGACGCGACCCGCTTCGGAGGGGAAGCTGACGCTCAGGTCTCGGACGGAAAGGACTGTGGTTGCAGAGTAGGTGCTCATGCGCGGCCTCCTGCCGCAGAGGTGGGATCGAGCGCGTCGCGCAGTCCATCAGCCACGAGCGCCATCGAGACGGTGAGCATGACGAGGGCGATGGCGGGGAAGTAGAACAGCCACGGCGCGCTGGTGATGCTGTTGGCGCCGCTGCCGATGAGCGAGCCGAGTGACACGTCGGGGATCTTGACGCCGAAGCCGATGAACGACAGTCCGGTCTCGGTCATGACGGCCGCCACGACTCCGAGGGTGAAGTTGATGACGAGCAGCGATCCGATGTTCGGGATGAGGTGTCGCATGACGATCCTCATTCCGCGCACACCCATGTATCGGGCGGCCTCCACGTACTCCCTCTCACGAAGGGAGAGCGCCATGGTCCAGATCACCCTGGCCTGGAAGAACCAGCCGATGAAGATGAGCGCGAGCGCGATGACCCGCCAGTCGCCGCCGGCGGTGTTCGACACCAGCGCGAGGATCAGGAAGGTCGGGATCACCATGAGGAAGTGGATGAGGAGCAGGGTCCAACGCTCGACGCGTCCGCCGAAGTAGGCCGCAGCCGTGCCGACGATGGCCGAGAGGACTGTCGTGCCGACCGACACCGTGACGGCGATCATGAGTGAGCGCTGCAGCCCGATCGACGCCTGAGCGAACAGGTCGTTGCCGGCCGGAGTCGTGCCGAACCAGTGCTCGGCCGACGGCGGGGTGCCGAGGTTCAGGAAGTCGAGGTAGATGTGGTCGTACTTGGCGACCAGAGGCCCGATGATCGAGAAGAGCACGAGGGCGATGAAGACGAAGACTCCGAAGACCGCTGGCCTGTTCCGCATGAAGCGGCGGTAGTAGAGGTTGAAGGTCGACATCCGTTTGCGCTGGACAGCGGCCGGCACCTGAGGCTCATCCGGGTGCAGCGTGGGGTCGATCATTTCCGTGGTCATGTCAGCTCACTCTCACTCGCGGATCGAGGGCGACGACGGCGATGTCCGCGAGGATCGCGCCGATGGCGGTGAGCACGGCACCGAAGGCCGCGACGGCGACCACACCGTGCACGTCGTTCTTGCTGATCGTGTCGATGAAGTACTTGCCCATGCCGTTCCAGCCGAAGATCGACTCCGTGAGGATCGCGCCGGTGAAGACGGTGGGGATCGTGAAGGCGAGCTGTGTGGCCACCGGGATGAGCGAGGGACGGAGTGCGTGCTTGCGGATCGCCTGCTGCTTGGTCAGACCCTTCGCGCGTGCGGTGCGCACATAGTCGGCCTTGATGTTGTCCAGCAGGAGCGAGCGCTGCAGCAGGTGGTAGTTCGCGTAGCCCGTGAAGACGAGCGCGATGGTCGGCAGCGTCAGATGCTGCAGCTTGTCGAGGAGGTAGGGGAAGAAGCCCTCGACCCCCTTGCTGCCCGCGCCCGTCACGAAGAAGACGCGCACACCCACCCACTCATTGAAGGCGATGGCGAGCAGCACGATGCCGAGCGCCGCGACGACGATCGGGATGTTCATCGTGACGATGGACGTGGCCTGACCGATGCGGTCACCCAGCTTGTACTGGCGCGAGGCGGTGTAGACGCCGAGTCCGATACCGAGCACCGCTCCGAGGATGGTGGCGCCGATCACGAGCTCTGCGGACACCCACATGCGGTAGGCGATCTGGTCGTTCACCGACTGACCGACGGGGCTCTGGCCCCAGTCCCAGCGGAAGATGATGCCGCTGAACCAGGTCCACCATCGCTCGACCAGCGGGACGGTGTCGCTCAGATTGAACGGCTCCAGCATCCGGGTGATCTCGTCGGGACTGAGCGGGGGGCGTCGTCCGACGTAATTGCTCCGGGGATCCAGGAAGCTCCACGCCAGGAAGTAGGTGACGTTGGTCGCAATCACGATCATGAGCAACCAGCCGACCGCTCGACGCAACAGATACTTGATCAAGGTGATGATTCTTTCTCTTGTTCAGACGCGCTCGGGATCTGCCGACGCAACGCTGAGTCGAAGAGACAGTCAATCACCATCTGCCGATCTGCGCGACGCGACGCCTTCACCTTGTCTGTGACGGAGTCCTACCGCTCACGGGATCCGGTGTCACGGATGGCCCCCGGGCAACCTCGGAAGACTAACACCGGATCTGGTGAATCGGGCATTAGCCTCGCCTCACCGTAGAATCGACGGGACATGTCACCACGCGCTCTCACTCCGCTTCAGCCTGCCGCGACGCCCGCGAAGCAGATCCGCAACTTCTGCATCATCGCCCACATCGACCACGGCAAGTCGACCCTCGCCGACCGCATGCTCCAGATCACCGGCGTGGTCTCGGATCGCGACATGCGCGCCCAGTACCTGGACCGCATGGACATCGAGCGCGAGCGCGGCATCACCATCAAGAGCCAGGCGGTGCGGATGCCGTGGGCCCTTCGTGACGGACAGGGACCGGAGGAGGTGTTCGCCCTCAACATGATCGACACCCCCGGCCACGTCGACTTCACCTATGAGGTGTCGCGTTCTCTCGCCGCCTGCGAGGGCGCGATCCTGCTCGTCGACGCGGCACAGGGCATCGAGGCCCAGACGCTGGCGAACCTGTACCTGGCGCTCGAGAACGATCTGCACATCATCCCGGTGCTGAACAAGATCGACCTGCCCGCGGCCGATCCGGACAAGTACGCCAAGGAACTCGCCTCCCTCATCGGCGGCAAGCCCGAAGACGTCCTGCGTGTGTCCGGCAAGACCGGCGTGGGCGTCGAGGAGCTCCTCGACCGCCTCGTGCGGGACATCCCGGCCCCGGTCGGCGACGCCGACGCGCCGGCGCGCGCGATGATCTTCGACTCCGTGTACGACGCGTACCGCGGTGTCGTCACCTACGTCCGCATGATCGACGGCGGCCTGTCTCCGCGCGAGCGCATCCAGATGATGTCCACGGGCGCGACTCACGAGGCGCTCGAGGTCGGTGTGTCGAGCCCGGAGCCCGTGCCCACGAAGGGGCTCGGTGTCGGCGAGGTCGGCTATCTCATCACGGGAGTGAAGGACGTGCGCCTCTCGAAGGTCGGAGACACGATCACGACGGCGCGCAAGCCCGCGACCGAGGCTCTCCCCGGCTACACCGACCCCAAGCCGATGGTGTTCTCGGGTGTCTACCCGATCGACGGCAGCGACTACGCCGACCTCCGTGAGGCGCTCGACAAGCTCAAGCTGTCCGATGCGTCCCTGCAGTACGAGCCGGAGACGTCCGTGGCCCTCGGGTTCGGCTTCCGCTGCGGATTCCTCGGTCTGCTGCACCTCGAGATCATCACCGAGCGCCTGGAGCGCGAGTTCGGCCTCGACCTCATCACCACGGCGCCCAGTGTGATCTACGAAGTGCTCACCTCGGACACGGGCGAGACCGTGACGGTCACGAATCCGAGCGAGTACCCGGACGGGCGCATCGGCTCCGTGTCCGAGCCCATGGTGAAGACCGCCATCCTGCTTCCGAAGGACTACGTCGGAACCGTCATGGAGCTGTGCCAGACACGCCGCGGCGCGCTGCTGGGCATGGAGTACTTCTCCGAGGAGCGGGTCGAGCTGCGCTACATGATGCCGCTCGGAGAGATCGTCTTCGACTTCTTCGACCAGCTCAAGTCCAAGACCCAGGGCTACGCCTCGCTCGACTACGAGCCCGCCGGACAGCAGGAAGCGGACCTCGTGAAGGTCGACATCCTGCTGCAGGGCGACAAGGTCGACGCGTTCAGCTCGATCGTCCACCGAGACAAGGCCTATGCCTACGGCACGCTCATGACGGAGCGACTGCGCAAGCTCATCCCTCGCCAGAACTTCGAGGTGCCGATCCAGGCCGCCATCGGCGCCAGGATCATCGCCCGCGAGACGATCAGGGCGCTGCGCAAGGACGTGCTCGCCAAGTGCTACGGCGGTGACATCAGCCGCAAGCGGAAGCTCCTCGAGAAGCAGAAGGAGGGCAAGAAGCGCATGAAGATGGTCGGCCGCGTCGAGGTCCCGCAGGAGGCGTTCATCGCGGCGCTCTCCGGCGACGTCGAGGGCAAGGACAAGAAGTAGTGGGCTCGCGCGTCGGGCGGGGCTCGGCGCGTGAGGGTGATCGTCCAGACAACGACAAGTAGGCTGGTTCTCATGCGGCGCGGGACTTTCCGAGACGACACGGTGGACTATGCGGCCGTGGGTGCGACCCACGCGCCCGATCTGATGCAGTACCCGCCGGAGCGCAGCCTCCCGGCGGAGAACTCGTGGCGGATCGGGAGCGGCTTCGAGCGGTTCCAGTCCGCGGGCGAGTCGCTTCTCACGTGGACCGCGCAGCGGGCATCCGGACTGAAAGTCGACGATGTGCGGCCGGCACCGGGTCCGGCGTACGCCGGCGTGAGCTTCGACGCGGAGGGCACCCCGATCGCGCCGAGCAAGAACGACGTCGAACAGCGCTTCGATGCCGAGGGCACGCCGTTCGCCGGCCCGGGCATGACCCTGAAGCTGCACGGACGGGTCGCGGGCATGCGCGCGGATGCCGAGCTGCGCGTCATCTCGGTCACCGAGGAGAAGCGCCGCATCGGCTTCGTGCTGGGCACGGTCGGCGGTTCCGTCGTGCGCGGTGAGGAGTCCTTCGACATCGACTGGCGCGAGGACAACGACGAGGTCTGGTTCTCGGTGCGCGCCTTCGATGCGCCGAACTCCCTGCTCTACCGCCTCGTGCCTCCGCTGGTGAAGCGTCGCCGCCGAGAGCTCTTCTCCCGCTACCTGCGGGCCATCTCGCCGCTCTACGCGACTCCGGTCTGATGGCCGTGCGTCACTGATGGCCGGTCCTCTGCCGCTCGGAGACCCGGCCCCGACCGACGGGCACCTGCCGTCGGATCTCTCCGTCGACCCCGCAGTGCCCTTCTCGGCATACCTGCACGTGCCGTTCTGCCGTGTCCGGTGCGGCTACTGCGACTTCAACACGTACACGTCGAGCGAGCTCCGCGGAGCGAAGCAGGAGGACTACGCCACGACGCTGATCGGCGAGATCGACCTCGCACGACGGGTGCTCGCCGATGCCGGTGCCCTCCGTGCGATGGACACGGTGTTCTTCGGCGGAGGCACGCCCACGCTGCTCCCGCCCGGCGACCTCGCGCGGATGCTCGATGCGGCGACGGACGCCTTCGGGCTGGTGGACGGGGCCGAGGTCACCGTCGAGGCGAATCCCGACACGGTGACGCCGCAGGTGGCGCGCACGCTGGCGGATGCAGGAGTCACGCGCCTCTCCATCGGCATGCAGTCGGCCGTGCCGCACGTGCTGGCGGCGCTGGACCGGACGCACCACCCCGACAACGTCACGACGGCCGTCGCCGCGGCGAAGGAGGCGGGGCTCGCGGTGAGCGTCGACCTCATCTACGGCGCTCCGGGGGAGACGCTCGGCGACTGGGAGGCCTCGCTCGATGCGGCGCTCGCGCTGGACTCCGATCACGTCTCCGCCTACGCGCTGATCATCGAGGATGGCACCAAGCTCGCCCGTCAGATCCGCCGCGGCGAGGTGCCCGCCCCCGACGACGACCTGCAGGCCGACATGTACGAGCTGGCCGACGCCCGTCTCGCCGCCGCCGGTTTCGACTGGTACGAGGTGAGCAACTGGTCGCGGTCCGAGCAGCAGCGGTCCCGGCACAACCTCGCCTACTGGCGGGGCAACGACTGGTGGGGTTTCGGGCCCGGTGCGCACAGCCACGTCGCTGGTCTGCGCTGGTGGAACGTCAAGCATCCCGCCGCCTACGCCCAGCGGCTCGCCGCCGCCGAGTCGCCCGCCGCGGGCACGGAGCGGCCGGACGAGGCGTCGCGCACCCTGGAGCGGGTCCTGCTGCTGAGCCGCATCCGTGAAGGGATCGCGATCGCCGACCTGCCCGCGGAGCGTCGCACGCGCGTCGCCGGGCTGATCGCCGACGGTCTCGTCGACCCCGGCGCGGCGGTGCGGGGCAGGGTGCAGCTCACCCTTCGCGGACGCCTGCTCGCCGATGCGGTCGTGCGCGAGCTCACCGACTGATACTGCCGGCGGACCGCTATGGCAGCATGTCGAGGGCGTCCGTCCGGCGCTGCGTGACGGTGGAGCTCTCGGTGTCGAACAGGCGCGTGGTCCTCTCCGTGCCGAACTCCGGCCACCCGGGGTTGCCGGTCTTGATGAATGAGATCCATGCTCTGTGCATCTCGTCCGCGAGTCTCTGCGGGGCATCCTGTCCGGCGAGCCGCTGCGCCTCGGGGTCGCCGAGGCGATCGAACACGAAGCCGAGCTCCAGGGCGTGCGCCGCACGCAGGTCGCGGACTCGACTCTGCCATGCGAACTCGTAGACGAACGTGGGTGCGTGACGCGCCAGCGCCAGTCGGGTCAGCGGCGCGCGGAGCATGATGTCGGTGGCGAGCTGACCGAAGATCTCGCCGGTGGAGGCACCGGGGAAGGTCGATCGATAGGCCGCGACCGCTTTTCGCGGGATCCGCAGAGCGAGTCGTGCGAGCAAGAGCTTCGCCTCGCTGATTCCCGCCAGCGCAGCCGGAGGGAACCAGAGTCGGTATTCATCGGTGTTGCTTCCGATGAGCAGGGGCAGGTCCGTGTCGGCGAGCACCTCGTGGGGCGAGCGAGGCAGCGACTCGGCGTCCACGGCGAACTGGAATCCGGGCGCTCCACCCAGCGGAGAGGAGCCGGAGGACTGCTGCCGTCGCGCATGGAGCAGCTTCGCGGGAGATGCTCCGAGGAAGCTCGCGCGGTCGGCCCTGATGCCGAGCCGCTTCGCCAGCTGCGCCGTGACGCGCCCGGCCTTCTTCGCGGTCTGCGCCTCGAGTGGTCCGGATTCGATGATCGCCCGCGCGATCAGCTCCCGCGACGAGGCGACGGCGAGCAGACCGGCGACAATGGCGCCGCCGGCGGATTCGCCCATGACGGTGATCTGCGAGGGATCGCCGCCGAACGACGCGATCTCCTCGTGCACCCAGGCGAGTCCCGCGGCGGCGTCCTGGAGTCCCAGGTTCCGGGGAGCCCCCGTGAGCACCGAGAAGCCCTCGGATCCCAGGCGGTAGTTGATCGAGGCGAACACGATGCCCGCCCGAGCGAACCCGGATCCGTCGTACAGGGGGAGTGCGGCGGTGCCGCGCTCGAGTGCGCCACCGTGGATCCAGAGGACGACCGGTGCACCGTCCGCATCGTCCGGAGCCCAGATGTTGACCGAGAGGATCTCGTCTCCGGGGATCTCGACCGAACCGAGCAGATCGCCGATGGCGCCGGGGTACGGATGCTGAGGAGAGGTCGGTCCGAAACTCGCGGCGTCGCGGACGCCCTCCCATGCGGGAGTCGACCGAGGAGCCCGGAAGCGGTTCGGCCCGAACGGGGCGGCGGCGTACGGGATTCCGAGGTATCGATGCACCCCGTCGACAACCTCGCCGCGCACGATTCCGGCGGACACGGTGACCTGCGGCGCGACACTCATACCCGTCATCGTAGGGCGATCAGCGCGTTGTCCACCTCGACCGGTAGAATTGGCACTCGAAGTCAGTGAGTGCCAGAGGGAGGGAGTCGTGATGGTCAGTGAAAGAGGCCTCCAGGTTCTCCGCGCGATCGTGCAGGACTACGTCGAGACGCACGAGCCCGTCGGCAGTCGGTCTATCGTCGACCGCTACTCGTTCGGGGTCTCGGCGGCGACGATCCGCAACGACATGGCTCTGCTCGAAGACGAAGAGCTGATCACCGCCCCGCACACCTCGTCGGGGCGTGTGCCCACCGACAAGGGCTACCGCGTCTTCGTCGACCACCTCGCGCAGTTGCGTCCTCTCACTGTCGCGCAGCGCACCGCGATCGAGTCCTTCCTCACGGCTCCGTCCGATCTCGACGACCTCATGGTGCGCACCGTCCGCGTGCTCACCCAGCTCACCGGACAGGTCGCTCTCGCACAGTACCCGTCGTTCGCTCGCGCACGACTGACGCACATCGAGCTCGTGGCGCTGGCCCCCAATCGTCTGCTCATCGTGCTGGTCACCGACGCCGGGGGAGTGTCGCAGCGCATGGCTCCGCTGCCGGTCGACGTTGACGAGACCGACATGGCGCTGCTGCGCGCGCGGCTGTCGGCGCTGATCACCCAGCGCGCGGTGAGCGACGCCGCCGATCGGCTGCAGGCGCTGCTCGCCGCGGACGAGCATTCCGACGACGTCGCGTTGCGAGCTCTCGCGGCGATCATCATCGAAGAGCTCGGCGCATTCCGGCAGGAACGACTGGTCATAACGGGGGCCGCGACACTCGCCCGGCGCGAGCAGGACTTCCGCGGCAGCATCCATCCGCTCCTCGAGGCGATCGAGGAGCAGGTGACCCTGCTGCGGCTGATGAGCGAGATGGAAGCCGACTCCCACGGTCTCGCGGCCAGCATCGGCACTGAGAACGCATCATTCGGTCTGGGCGAGGCGTCGATCGTCGCGAGCAACTACGCCGCGCCCAGCGGCATGGCGCGGGTCGGCGTGATGGGGCCCACCCGCATGGACTATCCGAGCAACCTGGCGGCAGCGCGGGCCGTGGCCCGCTATCTGTCGCGGATGCTCGACGAAGACGAGGCGTCCCGCTGACGCGGGCGCTCATAGAACGACACACCTGGAAGGGCCAACGTGGCAGACCACTATGAGGTATTGGGCGTCTCCCGCGACGCCTCCACCGACGAGATCAAGAAGGCGTATCGACGCCTCGCCCGTCAGCTTCACCCCGACGTGAACCCCGGCGACGACGCGGCCGAGAAGTTCAAGCTCGTCACGCACGCGTACGACGTGCTGAGCGACGACGACTCCCGCCGTCGGTACGACATGGGCGGTGGAGACGGAGCAGCCGGGAACTTCAGCGGTTTCGGCGGTTTCGGCGACATCTTCGAGACGTTCTTCGGCGCCGGTCAGGGCGGCGGACGCGGAGCACGTCCGCGGTCACGACGGGAGCGCGGACAGGATGCACTCGTTCGCGTCACTCTCGACCTGGGCGACGTGGTCTTCGGCGCCCACCGGGACATCGAGGTCGACACGGCCGTGCTCTGCGAGACGTGCAACGGATCGTGCTGCCAGGAGGGCACCTCGCCGGTCACCTGCGACATCTGCGGCGGATCCGGACACGTGCAGCGACAGGTGCGCAGCCTGCTCGGCAACGTCGTCACCTCTCAGCCCTGCGGCACCTGCGAGGGCTACGGAACGACGATTCCGTACCCCTGCGGCACGTGCGGGGGACAGGGACGCGTGCGCTCCCGCCGCACCGTCTCGCTGGACATCCCCGCCGGTGTGGAGACCGGACTGCGTCTGCAGCTGCCCGGCTCCGGAGAGGTCGGCAAGGCGGGCGGCCCGCACGGCGACCTGTACGTCGAGGTCACGGTCAACCCGCACCCGTCCTTCAGCCGCGACGGCGATGACCTGCTCGCGACCCTCGAGGTGTCGATGCCGGATGCCGTGCTCGGCACCGAGACGACGATCCAGGGACTCGACGGAGAGGTCGAGCTGGAGATCCGGTCCGGCGTGCAGTCCGGCGACGTGCTGACGATCAAGGGGCGTGGCATCACGCCCCTGCGCGGCACTCAGCGCGGTGACCTGAGGGTGGGGGTGCAGGTGGTCACGCCTACGAAGCTCGATTCGGCGCAGCGCGCGCTCATCGAGGACTTCGCCAAGAAGACCAAGGCTCCGGGACCCCAGCTGGCGCAGTTCCAGCAGGGCCTGTTCTCGAAGCTCCGCGACCGCTTCCGTACGCACTGATCGGGGCACCGATGGCTCTGCACTTCCTGCTCGCGTCCGCCTCCGACGCCGCGGTCGGCGACGTCGTGACGCTCACGGGAGGCGAGGCCAAGCACGCCGCTGTCGTCCGCCGACTCCGCATCGGCGAGTCCGTGACGATCGGCGACGGGGCGGGAGTCTGGCTCACCGGCGTCGCCGAGCAGGTCTCGCCGTCATCGGTCGACGTCCGTGTGTCGTCTCGCTCCGAAGAGCCTGCGCCGCGGCCCCGGATCGTTCTGGTGCAGGCTCTGGCGAAGGGCGATCGCGACGAGCTCGCCGTGCAGGCCGCGTGCGAGCTCGGCGTCGACGAGATCGTGCCGTGGCAGGCGGGCCGCAGCGTCTCGCGGTGGGACGGGCCGAAGGCCGTGAAGGGACGCGAGCGCTGGGCGACCATCGTCCGTGAGGCGGCGAAGCAGGCGCACCGCTCCTGGGTTCCGGAGGTCTCGACTCCCGTGACGACGGCCGAACTCGCCGTTCGCGCCTCGACGCAACGGATGCTTCTGCTCGATCCGGGTGCGCCGACGCGCCTGTCGGACCTCGAGCCCGACGACCGTGACCTCGTGCTGGTGGTCGGTCCCGAGGGCGGTATCGCCGACGACGAGCTCGCTCGACTCTCGGATGCCGGCGCGGAGCGGATGCTGCTGGGGCGGACGGTGCTGCGCACCTCGACCGCCGGTCCGGCCGCGATCGCGGTGCTCTCGGTCGCACTCGGCCGCTGGTGACGCGGGCATAGCCGGACGAGAGTATGAGCAGAAGAGTGTGAACGCGAGAGGGTGCGCATCCGATGGATGCGGCCCCACGAGCGGCTGTTAGGGAAAGCGCGGGGGCACGGGCCGGGC
>NZ_JBEOUR010000013.1:0-54621 GCF_040302605.1 Microbacterium sp. NPDC097977 | reverse complement strand
CGCATCGCCACGGCGCTGAGCATCGTGGGCATCTCGATCCCGCAGTTCGTCACCGCCCTGATCCTCATCGTGGTGTTCGCCTCGGGGCTGCACTGGTTCAACGTCGGCGGGTTCGTCCCCCTCTCCCAGGGCTACTTCCCGCACCTGCGCTCGATCGCCCTCCCGGCGCTCGCCCTGGGCATCGCGGAGTCGGCCATCGTGGCCCGCATCACCCGCGGATCGATCCTCGACGTCATCCGGGAGCCGTTCGTCACCACCGCGCGCTCGCTCGGAGTGAAGCCCTCACGCATCGCCTCGGTCCAGATCATCCGGGTGGCGGCGCTGCCGATCATCACCGTCTCCGGCCTGCTGGTGGCGAGCCTGCTCTCCGGCAGCGCCGTGGTCGAGACTATCTTCGGCATCCCCGGCATGGGCCGACTGCTGCTCGACGCCGTGTCCCGCCGCGATTACCAGCTCGTGCAGGGCGTGGTGCTCTTCACCGGCGTCTTCGTCATCCTCGTCAACCTCGTCGTCGATCTCTACTACGCAGTGGTCGATCCGCGCGTGCAACTGGGAAGGAAGAGCTCATGACCGCCCCGCTCCTCGACATCCGCGAGCTGTCCGTCACCGCCTCCACCGCCTCGGGCCCCTACGACGCGGTGCGCGAGGTCAGCCTCGAGATCCCCCGCGCCGGTGCCGTCGCCGTGGTGGGCGAATCCGGCAGCGGCAAGTCGCTCACCGCCCTCGCGGTCGCCGGGCTCCTCGGAGAGAAGCTCACCCCCACCGGGTCGATCCTGTTCGACGGCGAAGAGCTCGTCGGCATGCCGGCCGCGCGTCGCCGGGAGATCGCCGGACGGCGCATCGGCTTCGTGTTCCAGGAGCCCATGTCGTCGCTCCACCCGATCCTCACGGTCGGGCAGCAGATCGACGAGGGCCTGCGCGCCCACTACGACATGACCACGCGGCAGCGCGCCGACCGGGTACGTGAGCTGCTGGCGACCGTGGGCCTGTCGAACACGCGCGACGTCGTGGGCGATCGCATCGGTCAGCTGTCCGGCGGCATGCGGCAGCGAGTGATGATCGCGATGGCGATCTCATGCGAGCCCGAGCTCATCATCGCCGACGAACCCACCACCGCACTGGATGTGACCCTGCAGCGTCAGGTCATCGATCTGCTCGCCTCCCTCCGCGAGCGACTCGGCCTGTCGCTGATGCTCATCACCCATGACCTCGGCGTGGTCGCCGAGACCTGCGAGCAGGCGGTCGTGATGTACGGCGGACAGGTCGTCGAGCGCGGCGACACCCGCACGCTGCTCCACGAACCGGCTCACGACTACACGAAGGCGCTCGTGCTCTCGATCCCGACGCTCGGCGACACCCGCCGGCGCCTGCCCACGGTCGCATCGGTCGCGCCCTGGTTGAGCGACACGCGTCAGATACCGCTCGCCGACCGTCCGCTCACCGAGATGTCGCAGATCGCGCCCGACCACTGGGTGCGATCGACCACCGCGAAGGATGCCGCATGACCGCGCTGCTCGAGGTCGAGAACCTCGCCAAGAGCTTCCAGATCAGCCGGAAGCACCGCGTCGACGCGGTCAAGGGCGTCTCCTTCCGCATCGAGGAAGGACAGACCTACGGCCTGGTCGGAGAATCGGGCAGTGGCAAGTCGACGGTGGCTCGCATGATCGCCCGGCTGACGGAACCGACCTCCGGAGTCGTCCGATTCGCGGGCGACGACGTCACGCGGCTGGATCGTGCACAGCGCCAGCAGTACCGCCAGGACGTGCAGATCGTCTTCCAGGATCCGTTCGGGGCGCTCAACCCGCGGATGACGGTGGAGGAGCTCATCACCGAGCCGCTCGTGGTGCATCGCCGCGGCACCGCATCCGACCGGCGGAGTCGGGCGCGCGATCTGGTCGAGCGGGTGGGACTCCCGGTCTCGTCGCTCGCACGGAAGCCGGTGGACTTCTCGGGCGGGCAGCGCCAGCGCATCATGATCGCCAGGGCGCTCGCACTGCAGCCTCGGCTGATCGTCGCGGACGAGCCGGTCTCGGCGCTCGACGTCTCGGTGCAGGCGCAGGTCCTCAACCTGCTGAAGGATCTGCAGGAGGAGTTCGGGCTGTCGTACCTCTTCATCTCGCACGACCTCTCCGTCGTGGAGTTCATCTCCGACCAGATCGGCGTGATGTATCTCGGAGAGCTGATCGAGGAAGGCGCCAAGCGCGACATCTACGCGAACCCGCAGCAGCAGTACACGCGGTCCCTCATCGAGGCGATCCCGACCATCGAGGGGCGATCATGACCGCCGTGCGCGTCTGGCGAGGCATCCGCTTCGCGGATCTCGCGCACCCGTTCGCCCCCGCTCTCCCCGTGGCCCTGGGCGAGATGCCCCTCGACGGCGGATCCTTCGGCGCCGCGCCGCTGCAGCCCGCCATCCCCGGCGTCGACCTGGGCGCCCCCACCTCGGCGGACTGCCTGTTCCTCAACGTCTGGGCTCCCGCCGACGCGGCCGGGCTGCCCGTGGCCGTGTGGGTGTTCGGCGGCGGCTTCGAGATGGGCGCGGCTTCGGCCCCGTGGTACGACCCCGCCGTCCTCGCCGAAGATGCGGGATGCGTCGTGGTCGCCCTCAACTACCGGGTGGGCGCGTTCGGGTTCGCCCAGCTGTCGCCGCACGGCGGCTCACTGGCGAGCGCTCACAACCTGGGCCTCGACGACGTCCGGGTGGGGGTCGAGTGGGTCCGTTCGCACATCGCCGCCTTCGGGGGAGATCCCGAGCAGCTGAGCGTGCTCGGCTCCAGCGCGGGCGGGTTCCTCACCACCGCTCTGGCGACATCGCCGGCGGCCCCGCGCATCCGGGCGATCGGATGCTTCTCCGGTGGCGCCTCGCGCATCGTCGGTCGCGCGGATGCCGAGGCCTTCGCCGACGCGATCCTCGCCGATCTGGGCCTCGCGGAGGAGCCCGAGGCGCTGGTGACGACCGACCCGCAGCGCATCCTCGCCGCGCAGCGGAACGTCGCGCCGACCCTCCTCGCCGCCCGCAACGGCATCCGCCCCGAAGGCTTCGGCGTCGCCATCGACGACACCTCGACCGACCCTCTCGTCCCGCGTCACCCCATGGAGGCCGTGGACGCCGGCGCACTGCGCGGCATTTTCGTGCTCGCCGCCGCTGCCGTCGATGAGATGGACGGCTTTCCCGACGCGGCCGTCGGCGCCCCCGACGACCTGGCTGCCGCGGTCGCGGGGCTCGTCGGGCACGTTCCCGACGGCCTGGTCGACGAGTACGCGGAGTCGTCCGCCGACACGAACGCGGCATGGCGTCGTGTGCTCGCCGACTACATCTATCGCCTGCCGGCCGCGCGCCTCGTCGAGGCTCAGCGCGCGTCGGGGGGCGGTGCCGCGCTTCTCGAGATCTCCCGCGAACCGGGGGTGCCCGCGGTGCACGGCAGCGACACGACGGGCATCTTCGGCGGGGGCACGGCGGCGCGCGACGAGGTCGTGCATGACGCGGTGATCGAGCTCATCCGCACCGGCCGAGTGAGCGGGGGCTCTGTCGACGATCCGCTGTACGCGGGTGAGCCCCGCCCGCGCGGGGTGCTCCCACCCCACGCGCTGCTGAAGACCTGGAACGGGGTGCCGCGACCATGACATCCTCCTATCGCATCGGCGCCGGCACGGGTTTCGCGGGCGACCGCTTCGAGCCCGCGCGCATTCTCGCCGCGCACGGAGACCTCGACGCCCTCGTCTTCGAGTGCCTCGCGGAGCGGACGATCGGCCTGGCCCACCAGCGCATGTCGGTCGCCGACGGCACCGGGTACGACCGGCTGTTCCTCGAGCGCTTCGAGAGCATCCTCCCCGTGCTGTCGCCTCGCACGGCGGTGCTGACCAACGCCGGAGCCGCCGACCCGCGCGGCCTCGCGCACGCGCTGCTCCCCCTACTGGAACAGCATCCGACTGCCCGGAGCCGGCGCGTGGCCGCCGTGCTGGGCGACGACGTGATGGCGGTGCTTCCCCCCGACAGCCCGATCATCGGCACCGGCCAGACCATCGCCGAGCTGGGCGACCGGGTCGTGTCGGCCAACGCCTACATCGGCGCCGAAGCGGCCATGACGGCTCTGGAGGCCGGGGCCGACGTCGTCGTCACCGGCCGTATGGGCGATGCCGCCCTCTTCGCCGCGCCCGCGGCCGTGCACTTCGGGTGGAGCGCCGACGATCCGCAGAGGATGGCAGCCCCCACCCTGGTCGGGCACCTGCTCGAATGCGCGGGCCAGCTGAGCGGCGGGTACTACGCCGACGGCGACCGTAAGGTCGTGCCGGGTCTCGCGACCCTGGGCTTTCCGTTCGCGGACATCTCGTCGTCGGGCGACGCCGAGTTCGGCAAGGTGGAGGGGACCGGCGGGCTCCTCTCGCGCGCCACGATCCTCGAGCAGCTGCTCTACGAGATCGACGACCCGGCGCTCTACCAGACCCCCGACGTCACGCTCGATCTGCGCTCGGTGCGGATCGACGAGACCGGCGCCGACCGCGTGCGCGTGAGCGAGGGACGCGCCGCGCACCGACCCGACCGGCTCAAGGTGAGCGTGGGCGTGCGCGACGGATATCTCGCCATCGCCGGCATCGCCTACGCCGGCATCGGCGCCCTGGCGCGGGGGCAGCTCGCCCTGAACATCGTTCGCGAGCGCTGGGCCGAGGTGCATCACCGCGATCCCGAGGAGCTGCGGTTCGACCTGCAGGGCCACAACTCGCTGCGCCCCTGGTATCAGCCGTCGGTCGAGCCGAGCGAAGTGCGAGCCCGGATCTCGCTGCGCACGTTCGACGCGGCGGCCGTCACGATCCTGCACCGCGAGGTCGAAGCCCTCTACACGAACGGGCCCGCCGGCGGAGGCGGGGTGGAGACCAGCGTGAAGCAGACGACGGGCATCGTCTCGACCCTGATCGACCGCGACCTCGTGCACCCGACGATGGAGATGATCTCGTGAGCCACCTGTACGACATCGCCCATGCGCGAGCCGGCGACAAGGGCGACACCTCGATCATCGTGGTCGCCCCCTACGACATCGCCGATTTCGATCGGGTGGGCGATGCGCTCGCCTCGGATGCGGTCGCCGCCCACCTGGGGGTTCCGGTCGCCAACGTGACGGTTCGGCCCAGCCCCACGCTCGGGGCCTTCACGGTCGTGATCCGCGAGCGCCTCGACGGCGGAGTGACACGGTCGCGCTCGGTCGACCCTCACGGCAAGAGCCTCTCGGGCCACATCCTGGAGATCCCCACGCAGGCACCTCGGGTCGAGTCCTAGCCGACCGCTCCCGCTCTGCCGTCCGCTCCTCGAACGCAAGGTTCACCGCGGCGCATCCGTCCGTTCACTTTGACGACCTATCTTGAGTGCGGTCGCGCGAACGCGGCCAAGAATCCGATAGATCGTTGTATGTGAACCACAAAGTCGGGGTACAGTCATTCCAGGCATACCTCGATGACGAGAAAGGGCGACCATGGTCGACATCCGAAAGAAGCGCTGGTCTCTGCTGGGAATCGCTGCGGTGGCGGCCGTGACCCTGACCGGATGCGCGGGCGGCAGCACCGACGCCGAGGGCGGCTCGGGCGAGGGCGGATCGGATGCGACGCTCATCGTCTACACGAACTCCAACAGCGACGGCCGCGGCGAGTGGATCACCGAGAAGGCCGCGGATGCCGGCATCGACATCGAGATCGTGGGCCTCGGCGGCGCCGACCTCACCAACCGCATCATCGCCGAGAAGAACAACCCCGTCGGCGACGTCGTGTTCGGCCTGAACAACATGTTCTTCGAGCAGCTCAAGTCCGAAGAGGCGATCACCGCCTACGAGCCGAAGTGGAGCGGTGAGGTCCCCGCCGACGCGGGCGACCCGGCCGACGGTGTCTTCTGGCCCCTCGTCGAGCAGGCCATCGTCACCGTCTACGACGAGAACAAGATCACCGACGCCCCCTCCGACGAAGAGGACCTCTGGACCGACGAGAAGTACGCGGGCCGCTACGAGGTCAACCCGGCACTCGGCCAGGCGACCCCGCAGCTCGTGCTCGCCAGCATCCTCTCGCGTCACCTCGACGAAGACGGCGACCTCGGCGTCAGCGACGAGGGCTGGGATCTCGTGAAGTCGTACTACGAGAACGGCTCGCCCGCGGTCGAGGGCACCGACCTCTACGCCCGCATCACGCGTGACGAGATCGACTACGGCGTGATCCCGTCGAGCGGCATCGCGGCCCGCGACGAGGAGTACGGCACGAAGACCGGCATGATCGTTCCCGACTACGGCGTGCCGTACGTCACCGAGCAGATCGCGCAGATCAACGGCACGGGCAACGAAGCCAAGGCCCAGGAGTTCATCGACTGGTTCGGCAGCGCCGAGGTGCAGGGCGAGTTCGCGACCGAGTTCAACTCGATGCCCGTCAACGAGGGTGCGGTCGACAAGGCCAACCCCGAGGTCGTCGAGCTCATGGGCACCCTCGACCGTCAGGACATCGACTTCGGCTTCGTGAGCGAGAACCTCGGCGCGTGGGTCGAGAAGGTCACGCTCGAGTACATCGGCTGAGCGACAGCCACCCGAGAATCACGAACACGACCGGAAAAGACACATGATCCGTTTCGAAGATGTCGAGGTCTCATTCGGCGATCACCGTGCGGTCTCGCACCTCGATCTGGAGATCCGGGAGGGTGAGTTCTTCACCCTCCTGGGTCCCTCCGGATGCGGCAAGACCACGGCCCTTCGGTCCCTCGCCGGGTTCGTCGAGCCGACCGCCGGACGCATCCTGATCGGCGGGCGCGACGTCACGCGCGTGCCCAGCGAGAAGCGCGGCGTGGGCATGGTGTTCCAGAACTACGCGCTGTTCCCCAGCATGAACGTGCGCGAGAACATCGCGTTCGGTCTCTCGATCCAGAAGACGACGAAGGCCGAGCAGCGCCGCCGCGTCGACGAGATCGCCGACCGCACCGGCCTCGCGCTCTCGCAGCTCGAGAAGAACGTGTCAGAGCTCTCGGGCGGACAGCAGCAGCGCGTGGCGATCGCCCGCGCGCTGGCGCTGACCCCCAGCATCCTGCTGCTCGACGAGCCGCTGTCGAACCTCGACGCCAAGCTGCGCGTGCAGCTGCGCGAGCAGCTGAAGGACCTGCAGCACGAGGTCGGCGTGACGACCGTCTACGTCACGCACGACCAGGAGGAGGCGCTCACCCTCAGCGACCGCATCGCCGTCCTGGATGCCGGAACTCTGCAGCAGGTGGGCACGCCCGAGGAGATCTACGACCGCAGCGCGACGCCGTTCGTCTGCCGCTTCATCGGCGAGAACAACCGCCTCAGCCCGGCGCAGATCACGAGCCTCGGCGGCGGACTCGACGCCACGGCCGAGAGCTACGTGCGGCCCGAGAAGCTGCACCTCGCCGAGGCGACCGATGCGTCCGCGGCATCCGCGTCGCTCGATGGGACCATCGTCGACCGCACGTACCACGGCAGCCACAGCGTCTACACGGTCACCGCCGAAGATGCTCCGCTGCGCGTCAGCGTGCCCGCCGCGGCGAGCGCCCGCCAGTGGAACCCGGGCGACGCCGTGCGCGTCGACATCGACCCGCGCTGGATCCTGCAGTACCCGGCGGCGTGACATGTCGGATGCGCAGAAGCCCCAGAACCCCTCGAGCTCTCACAACCACACAGACCCCGCGGTCCCGCCCTCCGCAGCCGTGACCGGAGATGCCGGCTCCCTGACGACCCACGCGGTCGTCGAGGGTCAGACGGCGGGACCGCGGCCCCGCAAGCGCGGACGACCGGGCAGCGTGAAAGCGATGCTCCGTTCCCCGCTCGCGTGGATCACCGGCATCATCGTGATCTGGTTCGCCGCGGCATTCCTGGTACTGCCGAACGCCGCCCTGCTCGGGGTCACGTTCTTCCCCGACGGGCAGTTCAGCATCCGCGCCGTCGAGAAGCTGTTCGGCAGCGAGCGAGCGCTGAAGACGCTCGGCAACAGCTTCCTGCTCGCGATCACCCTGTCGATCACGGTCAACGTGGTCGGTGTGTTCATCGTGCTGGTGACGAAGTACTTCCAGGTGCGCGGCGCGAAGATCCTCTGGCTCGGCTACGCGACGACGCTCATCTACGGCGGCATCGTGCTGGCCGCCGGCTACAACTTCATCTACGGCCGCTTCGGGTTCTTCACGAACATGATGGTCAACGTGTGGCCCGACCTGGACCGCGACTGGTTCTCGGGGTACTTCGCCGTGGTCTTCGTGATGACGTTCGCGACCACGACGAACCACATGCTGTTCCTCTCGTCCTCCCTCGGCAAGGTCGACTACGCGTCGATCGAGGCCGCCAAGCTCATGGGCGCCTCGACCTGGACGATCCTGCGCCGCATCGTGCTGCCGGTGATGAAGCCGATGCTGTTCGCGGTCACGGTGCTCACGTTCCTCATCGGGCTCGGGGCGCTGACCGCGCCGCTCGTGCTCGGCGGGCCCGACTTCCAGACCGTCGCGCCGCTGATCATCGACCTCTCGCGCAGCCCCATCACGCGCGACATCGCAGCTCTCCTGGCGATCGTGCTCGGCATCGCGACCATCATCCTGCTGGCGATCATGAACCGCTTCGAGAAGTCCGGCGTGTACTTCTCGGTCGCGAAGGTGGCGACGCCGATCCAGAAGCAGCGGATCCGCAACCCGTTCGCGAACGTCGTCGTGCACGTCGTCGCGTACCTGCTGTGGGTGATCTACCTGATCCCCGTGGTGCTGATCGTGATCTTCTCGTTCGTCGATGCGCGCAGCATCCTCGCCGGGTCCATCACGCTCGACAGCTTCACGCTCGACAACTACATCACCGTGTTCTCGAGCGCCGAGGCGATCCGTCCGTTCATCGTCAGCGTGGTCTACAGCGCGCTCGCCTCGCTCATCGTGGTCGGCGGTCTGCTGTTCGTCGCGCGGATGCTGCAGAAGCACCGCAACCTGCTGACCACCGCCATCGAGTACGTGCTGCACATCCCGTGGATCCTGCCGATCGTGCTGATCGCGCTCGCCCTCGTGACCGCCTTCGACGAGCCGCGGGCGATCGTGGGCGGCATCGTGCTCACCGGCACGCCGATCCTGCTGCTCGTCGCGTACATCTGCGTGAAGATCCCGTTCACCCTGCGCCTGCTCAAGGCCGGGTTCGCGTCGGTACCGGATTCGCTCGAAGATGCCTCGCGCATCCTCGGGGCGAAGTCGCTGACGACGTTCCGCCGAGTGCTGATCCCGCTGGTGCTGCCGACCGCGGCGGCGATCACGGCGCTGAACTTCAACAGCCTGCTCGACGACTACGACGCGGCGATCTTCCTCTACCACCCGCTGTTCAAGCCGCTCGGTGTGGCTATTCAAGAGAGCACGCGGGGAGAGAACAACCTCGACGCGATGCCGATCACGTTCGTGTACACAGTGCTGCTGATGATCATCATGGGTGTCACCATGTATCTCGTGTATGGACGAGGTTCGCGCGCCGGAGCGCCCCGCAAGGTTCGCGCGACGAAGAAGGCGCGCGCGTGAGTTCGTCGTCTCTGTCTTCGTCTTCGGATGCCGGTGCGCCCGGGCTGCGGGTGACCGTGAGCGATGTGGCCGCGGCCGCCGGGGTCTCCCGGGCCACCGCGACCAGGGCACTGAAGGGTGAGGGCAGGTTCGCTCCCGAGACCCAGGAACGCATCCTCGCCGAGGCCGAGCGCCTCGGATACGTGCGCAACACGATGGCCGCCGAGCTCGCCGCCGGCCGCACCGGCACCGTCGGTCTGATGCTGCGCGATGCGAGCAACCCCGCGTATGGACTGCTGTTCTCGCGGCTGCAGGATGAGGCGCATCGGCGCGGACTCGATCTCGTGACCGTGACGATCGGCGCCGACGAGCAGGGCGCCGAACAGGTCAACGCGCTGCACCGGCTGCTCGGCATGCGCGTGGCGGGGCTCATCGTCGCGACCGGTGGCATCACGGCCGCGCAGCTCGAGCCGTTCGCCGACCAGGTGCCGATCGTGCGCGCGGGTCGCGTCGAGACGGCGTCGGGGATCCACACCGCGCACTATGACGATCCGGAGCATGGGCGTCTCTTGGCCTCGCATGTCTTGTCGCTCGGGCACCGGAACGTGGTCGTGCTCTCTGGCGCTTCTGATGTGTCGTTTGCCGAGCATCTGCGGGCGTCGGCGATGCGCGAGACCCTGGTCGCCGGCGGGGCGTCGGTGACGCTGCTGTCTGCGGGCGCTGCGCCGACCGAGGGGGTCGAGGAGGCGCTGGCCGCCGTGCGCGATGGCGCCACGGCCGTGATGTGCGCGTCGGACTATCGACAGCTCGCGGTGATGCGCGCGTCGCGTGCTGCGGGGCTGTCGGTGCCCGGCGATGTGAGCGTCACGGGGTGCGACGGCATCCTTCCCGGCGCCGACCTGCTGGGGCTGACGACGCTGCGGATCCCTGTCGAGGCCGTTGCCGCGGCCGCCGTGGAGACGATGCAGCGGCTGCTGAGTCTCGACGCTGATTCCGATTCCGATTCCACCGTCAGGCAGGCGTTCGTCGGAACGCTGGTTCCCGGCACGACGGCCGCGGCCGTCTGACTTTCTATACCTGTACGCCGTCTCACTGGAAGAGAAATGATCCTCACCGAACACTCTCGCCCATCGCACACCTTCGTGCACATCTCCGATACGCACCTTCCCGGTGAACGCTCGCCGCTGTACGGCAGCGGGGCGGATGCCGACGCGAACCTCGCTTCTGTGCTGTCGCGTTTGGTGTCTTCTGGGCTTCGCCCCGATGCTCTGCTGTTCACCGGAGATCTGGCCGATCGAGGGGATGCCTCGTCGTATCGGCGGTTGAGGGAGTTGGTCGAGCCTGCTGTTGCTGCTCTGGGGTGCGAGGTCGTGTGGGCCATGGGTAACCACGACGAGCGCCCGGCGATGCGGGCGGAATTGGGTCTCGCGGATGAAACGCCGGTTTCCGGTACCGTAGGTCGCTCTTCGGATACTGATGCCTCAGGTGATGGTTCGGCTCCGGATGCCGCGGGTGCCGGTTCGGACCCTGTGGTCGAGGTGCGCTGGTTCGGTGGGCTGCGCGTGATCGTGCTGGATTCGACGGTTCCCGGGGAGCACTGGGGCCGGGTCGATGAGCAGCAGCTCTCGTGGTTGAGTGCCGAGCTTTCTGAGCCGGCGCCGGAAGGTTCGCTGTTGATGATCCATCACCCGCCGCTGCCGACGGTGCTCGACCTTGCGGTGACGGTGGAGCTGCGCGAGCAGGCCGCGCTGGCGGCGGTGCTGGAGGGCTCGGATGTGCGCGGAATCCTGTCGGGGCACGTGCATCACCCGTCATTCGGCACGTTCGCGGGGATTCCCGTGGCCGCCGCGTCATCGAGTGCGTACGGGCAGGATCTTGCTCAGCCGGTCGGTGCCACGCGCGGCCAGGATGCTGCGCAGGGCTACAACCTCGTGCACGTCTACAACGGCACGATCGTCCACTCTGTCGTCGGCCTCGAGGTCGGTGCGGATGTCGGCGAGCCGGTCGCCGCCGACGAGGCCGTCCGCCGCATCGCCCACCGCGGCATCTCCTGGCGGACCCCCGCCCGTTGAGCGAGCGAAGCGAGACGAAACGCGCCCCCACCCCCGCCCGTTGAGCGCCGCACCCACCCCCGCCCGTTGAGCGAGCGAAGCGAGACGAAACGCGCCCCGTCCCCAGCAGAGCACCGCCCACCTAACCCCGCGCCAACGCTCTCACCCCTCAAACACCGCCCGCACCTCGACCATCGACCGTCCGTACACGAGCTCGGCGACGCGCGCCGCCAGGTCGGAGGTGACCTGCACGACGGTCGCCCCCTGAGACGTCCATCTCCCGCCGCGCTGCGTGAGGTCCAACCCCGGAAGCACTTCCGCATCCGGCAGCTCGATGCGGCCGGCAGCGACGCGAGCGGCAGTCCCCAGCATCCCGACGAGCCATGCTTCGCCGAGCGCGTGCGGACGGATCGACGCGCGCGGACCGCCCGGGCCGACGAAGACCTGGAGCATGGTGTCTGCGCGGCGCACCGTCCAGGTGTCGCCGCGGTGCGTGAAGGTGCAGGCGATGTCGGCGTGCAGGGTGACCCGGGCGCCGTAGCTCTCGATGGCCGCGATGCTCTCGGCGCTCAGCAGCTTCGCCGCGACTTCCCGCTCGCGGCGCCGGAGTTCGGTGGCGTACTTCTCTCGCGCGATCGGTGCGTACTCCGCTTCGAGGTCGTAGCGGTGCGCGGGGGCGCCCTGGGCGAGCCGGTCGAACAGCCATGTGGGATCGATCTGCACGAAGTACCGGAAGTAGATGTCGGCGGGCCCGTGGTCGAGCGCGCGGTCAGTCACGAGCATCCGCACGCCGTGATCGACAGACCACACGGCGGCCACCTCACCATCGACCACGACCACCCACGACCAGCCTTCCGCTCTGATCTCGGGCGAGCTCTTCTCGATGGCCGCGCTGAGCATCGTGCCATGGGGAACGGACAACGTCCCTGCGTGCGAGACGACGTCGTCGCCCATGGCGACGCTGTCGCGGTCGACTCGGAGTTCGATCATGCACCGCTCCCGTCCGCGCCCGCCGGCCACGTCCAGTCGATCTCGACCTCCTGGACCTGCTTCGCCATACGGCGCCGTCGTGACGCGGCGCGCTTCGTGTTCGCGCTGGTCTGGTCGGGCCATCGCCAGTCGGCGGGGAACATATGCAGGGAGAGCGTCGTCGCGCCCGCGGCCTGCGGATCGGCGGCACGCACGAGTGTGAAGGCGTAGTCGCTGACCCGCCACACAGCGCGCGGAAGGGAGATCAGCGGGTCGCGGCTCAGCCTCGCGCCATACCCGTCGTCGGGGTCGAGAGGTGATTCGGCGTGGAATCCTCCGCCGCCGAAGTAGTGCACGAAGTCCATCTCGAGTGATCGGTGGAGCGCGGTCATCTTCTCCTGCGCGTCGGCGGAGCCGTCGGAGCGCGCGAGCGGAAAGATGGTCAGCAGGCCGTTCTCCACTGCCCACGGACTGATCTCGCGCCACTCGACGTCGATACGGATCCGTCCGTCTTCTCCGCGCCGTTCTCCACGCCGGAAGCGGCCCACCTCCTCGACGATCGCGAGGCCGTCCCCGAGTTGCACAAAGCTCTCCATGTCTCCAGCATGCCGTGGCCGGCGACGGATCGCCCGTTGGGCGATCCACTCCCCTCGCCCGTTGATCGATTCACTCCCCGTCCGTTGAGCGAGGAGCGCTAACCCCGCCCGTTGAGCGAGCGAAGCGAGACGAAACGCCTCAGCGGCTGACGGTGATGTCGACGACGTACGCGGCACACGAGCCGGAGTCCTCGTCGCACGCGTCGTATGGGCTCCCGCCGACCACGACGGAGGCTGCTCCGTCAGGAAAAGACTCGGGCACGGTGATCTCGGTCGAGAAGCTCCCGTCTCGCTCGACCGGAACGTCGACGTCGTCAGACTGCTCGCCCGATGACGAGACCACGGCGATCGAGTACGAATCTCCATTCTCGTAACCGAGATCGCACTCGGCCGCCGCGCTCCGGACCGTCAGAGACTCGCCTGGAGCGACATCTGCGGACGAGACATCCAAAGGTGCAGGCAGACACCGGTCGGGGTCGGGCGCACAGGCGGTCAATGTGGTCGCGGACAGCATGGCGATCGACGCCGCCAGGCCGAGCAGGAGCGCCCTCGACACCGGACGATTCCTTCGAGCCTTCACCCGGAGACCTCCTCGTCAACAAGAACGTTCGCCGCCTGCAACACCGAGCGAAGGCCAAACACACCCTCGAAGAGGTGAGTCGGCATCCCGAGCCGCTCAGCCCCGGCGAGCTTACTTGCCGAGTCATCGGTGAAGAACACCTCGTGCGGGGCGAGCCGCATCGCATCGAGGACGTGCTGGAACGCCCGAGCATCGGGTTTCGTCCAGCCGATCTCTGCAGAGTTGAAGACGGTTTCGAAGTGGGCATCGAGGTTCATCGCGGCGGCTTCGTCCTGGATCGTGTCCGTGCCGTTCGTGAGGATGGCGGTGCGGATGCCGTTCGCTCGCAGTTCGTCGGCGAGGTCGAGAACCTCTTCGTCAGCCTGGAACGGCTGGCTGCTCCACTCCTCGGCGGCCCGCGCGTTGCCGAGATCCATACCGATCCGCTCGACCCATTTGCGGCGCGAGATCCTGCCCGTCGTCACCTCTTCGAGATGGTGTGGAGCGAAGGCGATGGCCTCGATCGAACCTGGTTCGAGTTCGTGCGTCCGCTCGATGCTCGCGACGTTCTCGCGGTCGAAGTGACGGACGACGCCGTCGAGGTCGAAGAGAACGGCGCGGATGGGAGGCATCGGATCACGATAGCTGTCCGCGGAATCACTCACGACATCCCGTAGTTGGAGCAAAGCCGCGCCGTACCTGTCGACCGCCGAACACCAGTCTTTACAGAGCCTTTCTCGTTCTCACTGTTAGGAGTGACGCAAAAGGCCCCGGCCCGGTTGAGCACAGGGCCGGAGCCTTTCACCTAGAGACGACCTACGGCTGGATGAATGCCTCATCGGCAAGGATGCCGGGCTGCACCCGCACGAGGAACGTCTCCCCGTCTGCCACGAGGAACGCCTGCGAACCGGAGGCCGACGCACCGGTGTACAACTCATCGAGGCCCATGCCGTTACCGAGCACGACCAAGGCGTCGTAACTGTTGACGACGTTCCCGGTTGAGGTGACGAGGTCGAGCATCACCTCGGCCGCGTAGCTGGAGTCAGATCCCTTGTACGTAACGGTGTAGTCCACGATCACGTAGTGCGAGCCTGCCGGAGCCGGCTCGTTGAACTGGTTCGCCTCGGACACCACTGCGTTTCCATCAGGGTTCACCGAGGTGACAACAACACTCCACTCGCTGTTACTGATCTCAGTACCCACTGGGGCCGGGTTATCGCGGGACCCCTGAGCGGCCTGGGCAGGTGCCTCTTCGGCGGGTTGCTCGGCAGCCTCTTCCTCGGTTTGTTCTGACTCGACGGGCTGGCTGACGGTGGTGTCACCACCGCCGAATGCGTCATTCGCCGCGTTCGCGATGACGCCGAGGAACACGACGACACCCACGATCGTTCCGATTATCGAAACGATGAGTCCGACGATGCCGAGCCACTTCTTGTCTCCCTTGAGGAACAAAGAGACGATGCTCAGCACGAAAGCGATAGGCAACAGAATCCAGCCGACGATCAGCGCACCGGGGATGCAGGCAAAGATGAAGCCGATGGCCGCGACGATTGCGGACACGAGGGCGAGCACGTTGAGCTTCTTTTTCGTCCGAGGCTCAGTGGAGGCGGGGTCGAGGGTGGCGACGGGAGTTCGATTCTCAGCCTCACCGGCGAAGTTCCCCCATTGCTGACCGTCCCACCAGCGCTGACGGCCGGAGCCGTCGTCGTACCATCCGGCGGGAGTTTCAGTCGGTGTTGTCATTCGCTCATCCTGGCAGAACGCTGTGAACGATTTGGGTCGCGTTGCTAGTTCGTTACACGTTGAGGATTTGACCGCTTGAGCCTGACGCCAGAGAAGGCGTCTACTCTGCCCGATGCAGGGCAGAGCAAGGGAGCGCGCGATTCTGGCATATCGATATGCTGCGACCTGTGAGCACCACTCCGGCCCAGCTGTCACTCGAACTGAACCTCAACCAGAAGCGCATCCGTACTGAGCTGCGGAAGCTATACGGCACGCTTCCCCAAGGTGTAACCCGCTGGGAACTCGACGATGTTCAAGCCGACGCCGTTCGGGCTCGACTCGTCCGCCGGCCTGAAGACCTTAGTCCGAGGATCTGGACTTTGGAGATCGGCGACACAGTCCAACGCCATCAACTTCACGCGGCATACGGCGGGCAGCAGCAAAGCGGGATCATCACGCCTAAGTCTGTCCGGGACATCCTTGTTGTGACCCATCCGGGGAGGGGCGACCGACACGGGTATGGAGAGTACGAGGGGCTGCAGGCGGATGGCTCCTTCCTGTACACGGGCGAAGGGCAGTACGGGAATCAACGCTTCGTTCGCGGCAACCGCGCCCTGAGGGACGCTGCGCAGAACGACCGGCCTATCCGTGTGTTCACCAAGCGGGGCACGGAAGTCACTTACGTCGGGGAGTTCACCACAGGGGAACCCGCCTACAGCGTCGAGAAAATCCGCGATTCCGATTGGACGCTCCGCGACGGGATCATCTTCAAGCTCGTTCCCGTTGACGCTGACACCGAAGCACTGGGACCGGCTTCTCCGATTGCGACAGAGGAGCACCAGGCGACCGAGTGGACGGCTCCGGAAACGTCGGCCTACGTTGTCGGCGCGCCCTCCGTCATCGCTGACAGAGAAGTCCCCCGAATCGAGTTCGAGCTGCAACGGGACTTCGGGAATTGGATAAAGGGCCGCGGCGAGACACCACAGCGGCTTCGCCTCCGCGCTTCGGGCGCAACGATCGAACCCGATATGTACGTCGAGGAGTCGGGATGGATCATCGAGGCGAAGAAGTCACCCGCGCGCGAATACGTGCGCACCGCGATCGGGCAGGTGCTGGACTACGCACTCCTTGCCCGCGAATCCGGCCGAAGCGCAGTGCCAGTTGTCTTGCTTCCGAGCCGTCCTGTCGCGCATCTGGAGCGGTTGCTGTCCGAGTTGGGAATCACCCTGATTGTCCGAGACGGTACGGGTTTCGAGATCATCGAGTAGGAGTAGAGCCCGCGAGCTCTGCTACCGCGGGCAGATCCGGCGCCGCCCAATCAAGACCTGACAGTTCACCTGGGCTCAGCCAGCGAAGTTCGTCATGATCAGAGCTGCTCGTGGGCATGTCACCACGTAGCTGCGCGCGAAGACAGACGAGTCGGATGATGTTGTTACCAACTGTCGTATCGTCAGTGCGTAGTGGGCCGACCACGTCGATGCCGGTGCCGAGCTCTTCTTGAATCTCCCGCACCAGGGCCGCTTCGTTGGTCTCGCCCGGTTCGATCTTCCCGCCGGGAAACTCCCACTTCCCACCGGCTGCTTTCTCGGGCCGACGACGACACGCAAGAAACATGCCCTCGTGCTCGATGACAGCAGCCACAACATCGATAACGCGACCCTGACTCACAGATGCCTCCGGGAGCACGCTAACAGGAGCACGACCTGTACGGTTTTCGCTTCTCGCGAAGAGTGCAGGCCCGCTTTGAACGAGCGCAGCGGCCTGAAGCACGTTGCGCTCGCTCAACGACACGATGGCTCAGCGTGATCCGGAATCACGGAACCACAATCACCTTGCCCACAACCCGACCTTCAGCAGCCTCCGCATGCAGCGCCGGAAGCTCGGTCAGCGGAATGCACCGCGTGACCTCGAGCGCAAGCACGCCCTCATCGACCAAAGACACCAGCTCGGCCAGCTTCTCGGCGTCACTCCGCACGAACACGATCACAGACCGCACATCGCGGTCAGCATCATCGGGTGCCGGCATCCAGGCGGTGGTGCTCACGACGACTCCCCCGTCGCGCACGAGTCCGACCAGGGCGGTGAACTCGTCCGGCTCGATGGGAGCCAGGTTGAGCAGGAGGTCGACCTGATCGGTGACGGCGTCGAGGACGTCGGCCTTGGTGTGGTCGATGATCTCGTCGGCACCCGCTGCGCGCACTGCCTCGGCACTCCGCGGGCTGGCCGTCGCGATGACGTACGCACCCGCACGCTTCGCCAGGGCGATCGCGTATTTGCCGACGACCCCGCCGGCGCCGACGATGAGCACTCGCTCCCCCGCCTTGAGGCCGCCGTCGTCGAACAAGGCCTGCCGAGCGGTGAGCGCGACCGACGGGAGCGCTGCGGCATCCGCGAGCGGCACGCTGGTCGGCGCGGCGACGAGCGCATCCGCGGGGGCGATGACGTACTCCGCCGCTCCTCCATCGGTCGCCATCGGCAAGAAGGCGATCACCGCGTCGCCGACCGCGAAGCCGTCGACGTCGTCGCCCACGGCGTCGATCGTTCCTGAGACGTCGTAGCCGGGAACGTGCGGGAACACGACCTGGATCGGCAGGAATCCGGCGCGCATGCCGTTGTCGGCGGCGTTGAACGCGGATGCTGCGACGCGCAGCCGCACCTGGCCGACGCTCGGGATGGGCTGGTCGATCTCCTCGTACTGCAGAACCTCGGGGCCGCCCACTTCGTGGAACCGTACTGCCTTCATGATCTTTCCTTTCGCCAGATGCTTCGAATTCGAAGCAATGAGATGAACGTAGCACTGCTTCGAATTCGAAGCAACACCTATACTGGATTCATGAGCACACCACCCCCTCGCCTCTCCCCGACGGAGCTCGCGGCCTACTTCGCCTTCACCGAGGTGAGCAGCCTGCTGCGGCATGCGGTGGAGAAGCAGCTGCGCGACGTCGGCAAGCTCAGCTACGTCCAGTTCCACCTGCTCGCTCGGCTCGGCGACGCTCCAGACGGTTCGCAGCGGATGACGGACCTTGCAGATGGGGTCGTGTACAGCCGGAGTGGGCTGACGTATCAGGCGCAGTCCTTGGAGGAGCGGGGGCTCGTCACGCGTGGACCGTCGCCGGAGGATGAGCGCAGCACGATCGTCACGATCACGGACGAGGGGCGGGATGTGTTGGCGAAGGTGTTCCCCGGGCACATCGAGGCAGTGAAGACGCATCTGTTCGAGTCGCTCAGCGCGGAGGATGTGGAGATGCTGGCGCGGGTGATGGGGCAGGTCAGCGGGCACCTGCGGTCGGCACCGCCGCGGAGCGCTGCGCCGCGGCGGCGGTTGATCAAGTAGCTATCGTCGATCGCGTGAGTCGTGGGCGCAGGGCGGTGGCAGACACACTCTCGGGGATCTTCGGCGGCATGGGCGGATGCGCGGTCATCGGCCAGACGATGATCGGCGTCGAGGCACCCGGGGTGCGCACCCGCATCTCAGCGCTCTGCCCTGTGTTCGGGGATACACGTGAAGACTCGAGCTCCGGTCGGCAGGTTCTTCAACGTACGCGAGAACCACTCCCCGCCACCGCCCGAGACGAAGCCGTACTTTGCGGCGTCGGACCAGCGGCGGCCCTCTGGAGAATCCCCGAACGAGACATACCAGTCCGTGCCGTTCCACGGCTCTCTCGTCTTGGTCTGACGTATCCCCGAGGCGGACCCTCCGGTAGCTCCGCTCTCATGCTCGACGAGCCATGTCCGAGCAAGGTAGACGGCTCCGTTGTCGGTGAAGTGGCGGAAGAAGACGACGTTGATGGGCACGCCGTAGTCTTCGTTGAGGAAGCGAACGATGCGTTCCGTGGCCGCATCGACACTCGCGGCCACGATCGTGAAGACCTGCGCCGCGTTCACTTCCTCCGGCAAGGTCTCGTTGAACGCTTCGGCGAAAGCCTCTTCCAGCACAGCACCCGGCTTATAGTTCTCGAACATCGAAGCAACGTCACTGCGGCTCAGCGTGGAAATCCAGGAGCCGTAGTCGAGCGCCTGCGCTGTCACGTCTCTCGGAGTCTTGTCGCGCTTCAGTTCGATGACGTGCACCGTCGCGCTGTCATCGAGTGCGAGAAGGTCGATGAAGCCCCCATGGGCGGTGGGGATCTGCCGCCCGATGACCAGGAGCGGCTCACCGAGAATGGACGGGTCCGACTCGATGTACGCCTCCAGCTGGGCTTCCAGACCGATCGGCGTCGTGACAATCCGGCTCAATTTGCCGCCCTCTGCGCGCCACAGTCCCATTTCAACGCCCACGTTGAAGCCTCCCGAATCTGGCGCGTTCCAGAGTAGAGACGCGTCTTCAAGTCATCGTATGGGTACCGACAAAGGCCGTTCGCGCTCGAGACCGCCGTGGCGTCGCCGCCAACACCAAGTCCGACCCGAACGCCCGCCCACCACGGAGCCGCGGCGGTATGAGATCGCGCCGACGGGGACAACCACCGCGGCGCATGCGCTGGATGTGAGCGGCACGCCGGGCAAGTTGGTGGCGGGAGTGAGGATGATCAACGCGACGTTAGTGCTGCCGGCGAACATTCCCAAGTAAGCGCGCAGCCTCGACGAAATCACCGACGCCCCCGCTGAGGCGCTCCCGTCCTGTGTCGGCATCGACCGATAGCTTGGGTGTGAGCGTGACTATACAAATCGCGCCACGCTGCGCAGGAGACGAACACCATGGCACCGACCACCAAAGAAGGCCAGCGAGCCGAGCTGCACAAAACGATCTGGCGGATCGCGAACGATCTGCGTGGATCCGTAGACGGCTGGGACTTCAAGTCGTACGTGCTTGGGATGCTCTTCTACCGATTCATCTCCGAGAACCTGACGGCATACCTCAACAAGGGCGAGCACGAGGCGGGTGACGCTGAGTTCGACTACACGCAGCTCCCGGACGCCGCAGCCGAGTTCGGTCGCGCAGAGACCGTGGCCGAGAAGGGCTTTTACATCGTCCCGTCGGAGCTCTTCGCGAATGTCCGCGCTCGTGCGGCTTCGGATGAGAACCTCAACGAGACTCTGGAGCGGGTCTTCAAGAACATCGAGGGTTCGGCTCTCGGCACGGATAGCGAAGACGACGTCAAGGGGCTCTTCGACGACCTCGACGTCAACAGCAACAAACTCGGTGCGACGGTACCCAAGCGCAACAGGACGCTGGTCAAGCTGCTGGATGCCATCGGTGATCTCCCGCTCGGAGATCTGCAGGACAACTCGATCGACCTGTTCGGCGACGCGTACGAGTACCTCATGCAGATGTACGCGGCCAATGCCGGGAAGTCTGGTGGCGAGTACTACACGCCGCAGGAAGTCTCTGAGCTGCTGGCACGCATCACGGTTCTCGGCAAGACCTCGGTGAACAAGGTCTACGACCCTGCTGCCGGTTCCGGATCGCTGCTGCTGAAGTTCGCAAAGGTGCTTGGCAAGGAGAACGTCCGCGAGGGCTTCTACGGTCAGGAGATCAATCTGACGACGTACAACCTCGCGCGGATCAACATGTTCCTCCACGACATCAACTACGCCGATTTCAGCCTCGCTCACGGCGACACCCTTATCGACCCGGCTCACTGGGACGATGAGCCGTTCGAGGCGATCGTGTCCAATCCTCCGTACTCGATCAAGTGGGATGGTGACGCAAACCCGCTCCTGATCAACGACGAACGGTATGCGCCGGCCGGTGTGCTCGCACCGAAGTCGAAGGCCGACCTCGCTTTCACGATGCACATCCTCAGCTGGCTCGCTGTGAACGGCACCGCTGCCATTGTCGAGTTTCCAGGTGTGCTGTACCGCGGGGGCGCGGAAGCGAAGATTCGCAAGTACCTCATCGACAACAACTACGTCGACGCCGTCATCCAGCTGCCGCCGGACCTCTTCTACGGCACGACTATCGCGACTTGCATCATCGTGCTCAAGAAGTCCAAGACGGACAACTCCGTCTTGTTTATCGACGCCTCGGCCGAGTTCACGCGCGTCGGCAACAAGAACAAGCTGACGCCTGACCACCAGCGGAACGTCCTGAAGACCCTCGAAGGCCGTGTCGAGGAGGTGCACTACTCCGCGCTGGCCGCCAACGCGGACATTGCTGCCAACGGCTACAACATCGCCGTGTCCTCGTACGTTGAGATTGAAGACACCCGCGAGGTCATAGATATAACAGCACTTAACGCTGAGGTCGCGCAGATCGTGGCGCGTCAGGCGGAACTCCGAATCGCGATTGAAGCGTTCGTCACCGATGTGGAGGCTTCGAGGTGAGTCGCTTCGACGAGCTTGTTGCAGAGCTTTGCCCTACTGGGGTGCCGCTAAAAGCGTTGGGTGAAATCGGGTCGATTGTGCGCGGAAAGCGGTTTGTTAAGGCAGACATGATTGACGCTGGCGTCCCCTGCATTCACTACGGCGAGATTTACACCAAATATGGAGTCGCCGCAACGGATAGCTTTTCCTTTGTTTCGCATGAACGCGCGAGGTCGCTGCGCTTTGCAGTGCCGGGAGATGTGATTCTGGCATCCGCCGGCGAGACAATTAAAGATATAGGCAAGTCTGTCGCTTGGCTCGGCGCATCCCCGATTGCCATTCACGATGCTTGCTATGCGTTCTCTAGCCCATTGAACCCAAAGTTCGTTTCATATTTCTTCGCATCACGAGCGTTTCGTGATCAGATTCGGCAACAGATTTCATCGTCGAAAATATCGTCGATCTCCACGCAGGCTATTTCGCGAGCGCGAATACCCGTCCCGCCTCGAGCGATTCAACATGAGATCGTGAGAGTGCTGGATCAGTTCACACAGCTAGACGCGGAGCTGGAAGCGGAGCTGGAGGCCCGGCGGCTACAGTATGCCCATTTCCGGGACCAGCTCGTATCCAAACAATCGTTCGCGCAAGCTCAGTGGCGACCCCTGTCAGCAGTGACCAGTATACGCACGGGGATGAAACCAGCGACTACTTCTGGACACGGTGAGTTTGCATACATCAACGCTGGAAACGAGCCCTCGGGATACCTCGATAGTTTCAACAGAGAAGGCGGCACCGTGACAATCCCGTCGCGAGGTCAGGGCAGTGCCGGACACGTGAGTTTCCAGTCGGATCGCTTTTGGTGTGGCCCCCTCTGCTATGAGGTTCGAAGTCAGAGCTCCGGCCTTATGGATAGGTTCCTCTATCATTTTCTTCGCAACATCCAGGATGAATTAGTGCTGTTGCGCAAAGTAGGTAGCATCCCTGCGGTAAATAAGGGGGACCTTGGCAAGGTTCTTGTCCCCATCGCTAAAATTGAAGATCAGCGACACATTGTGGAGATCCTCGACCACTTCGACACCCTCGTGAATGACCGCAGCATCGGACTCCCTGCAGAGCTCGCCGCCCGCCGCAAGCAGTACGAGTACTACCGTGACAAGCTCTTGACCTTCGAGCAGGATTCGGCATGAGCGACGCACCCGCGCGCAAGTACGATCTGATCGCCGTCTCTGCCGAGAGCACGGTCGTCGCCGAGTACGTCGCCGACTGCGATCAGGCAACGGCGTACCAATCGGAAGCAGACCTCGAGCGTGAGATGATCCGCCTGCTGCAGTCGCAGGCGTACGAGTACCTCCCGATTACGACCGAAGCGCAGCTCATCGGGAATCTCCGAACCCAGCTGGAGTCTTTGAACGGCATCACCTTCACCGCCTCGGAGTGGGACGACTTCTTAAAGAGCAAGGTCGCGAGCCAGAACGACGGCATCGCCGAGAAGACGCTCCGCGTCCAGGAGGATCACGTCCAGATCCTGACGCGCGACGATGGCTCGACGAAGAACGTGATGCTCATCGACAAGAAGAACATTCACAACAACCGTCTGCAGGTCATCAACCAGTACGAGATCGGACAGAACGAGGGTGGAGCGAAGCGCGCCAACCGCTACGACGTGACCGTGCTCGTCAACGGCCTTCCGATGGTTCACATCGAGCTCAAACGCCGCGGCGTCGACATTCGCGAGGCCTTCAACCAGATCAACCGTTACCAGCGCAATAGTTTCTGGGCTGGTAGCGGACTGTTCGAGTACGTTCAGCTCTTCGTGATCAGCAACGGCACGCTGACGAAGTACTACTCCAACACCACTCGCAACCGTCACATCGACGAGGGCAAGAAGAGCTCGGGAAGCAGGAAGAAGACCAGCAACAGCTTCGAGTTCACGTCGTGGTGGGCGGACGCACAGAATCGGCCGATTCAGGAGCTCACCGCCTTCCTGAAGACCTTCTTCGCGAAGCACGTGCTGCTGAACGTCCTCACGAAGTACTGCGTGCTCACCGTTGACCGCGACCTGCTGGTCATGCGCCCCTACCAGATCGTCGCTACCGAGCGGATCCTGCAGCGCATTGACATCGCCACCAACTACAAGCGCCTCGGCACGGTCGAAGCCGGCGGCTACGTGTGGCACACGACTGGTTCGGGCAAGACGCTCACGTCCTTCAAAACAGCGCAGCTCGCATCGAAGCTTGCCAGCGTCGACAAGGTTCTGTTCGTCGTCGACCGCAAGGATCTCGACTACCAGACGATGCGCGAGTACGACCGCTTTGAGAAGGGAGCCGCGAACTCAAACGCGTCGACCGCGGTCCTGAAGAAGCAGCTCGAGGATTCGAACGCCCGCATCATCATCACAACGATCCAGAAGCTGTCGAACTTCATTCGCGCCAACAAGGGCCACGAGATCTACTCGGGTCACGTCGTGATCATCTTCGACGAGTGTCACCGGTCGCAGTTCGGCGACATGCACACCGACATCACCCGGGCTTTCAAGCGCTACAACCTCTTCGGGTTCACCGGCACGCCGATCTTCGCCGCGAACTCCGGGACGGGTGGCAACCCCCAGCTCAAGACCACCGAGCAGGCGTTCGGTGACAAGCTGCACACCTACACGATCGTCGACGCGATCACGGACAAGAACGTCCTGCCATTCCGGATCGATTACATCAACACCGTCAAGATCGGCGACCCCGACGACAAGCAAGTGTCATCCATCGATACTGAGAAGGCACTACTCGACTCACGGCGCATCAGCGAGATCGTCAAGTACACGCTTGAGCACTTCGATCAGAAGACCAAGCGTGCTTCGAGCTACGAACACTCCGTCGTCACGAACGTCGCTGAGTCGGTCCGCACCGGTCGACGTGCTGAGGCGTTACGAGAAAAGAAGCGTGTCCGCGGCTTCAACGCAATCTTTGCGACGGCATCGATCGAGGCAGCCCGCCGTTACTACAACCATTTCCAGATTCAGCAGCAGGACCTGACGCCGGATCGCCGCCTGAAGGTCGGCGTTATCTTCTCCTACGGCGCCAACGACGCGCCGAACGAGGACATCCTCGACGATGAAGCGTTCGACACCGATTCGCTCTCAACCGACAACCGTGAGTTCTTGGAAGATGCCATCCAGGACTATAACGACGTGTTCGGGACAAGCTACGACACGAGTGCCGACAAGTTCCAGAACTACTACAAGGACCTGTCGCAGCGGATGAAGAACCGCGAGATCGACCTGGTCATCGTCGTCAACATGTTCCTGACCGGCTTCGACGCCACGACGCTCAACACGCTGTTCGTCGACAAGAACCTCCGGTCGCACGGCCTCATCCAGGCGTACTCGCGCACTAACCGCATCTTGAACTCCGTCAAGACCTACGGCAACATCGTCTCGTTCCGGAACCTCGAGGATGCGACGAACGCCGCCCTCGAGCTGTTCGGCAACAAGGATGCCCGCGGAGTCGTTCTCCTCAAGCCGTATCAGGACTACTACGGCGACTACGTCGAGAAGGTCACGGAGCTCCTGAAGCGCTTCCCGCTCGGCGCCCAGATCATCGGTGAGTCCGCACAGAAGGACTTCATTGCGCTGTTCGGCGCCATCCTGCGGCTCCAGAATATCCTCACCTCCTTCGATGATTTCGCCGGTCAGGATCCGCTGACCGAGCGCCAGGCGCAGGACTATCGCAGCTGGTATCTCGACTTCTACGCCGAATTCCGCAAGGACCGCGACTCGGACAAAGAGCTCATCAATGACGACGTCGTGTTCGAGATCGAGCTGATCAAACAGGTCGAGATCAATGTCGACTACATCCTGATGCTTGTCGAGAAGTACCGGGCCGGCTTTGGAGATGGCGAGGACAAGGAGATACGCGCAGAGATCACCCGAGCGGTCGACGCCAGCCCGAGCCTGCGCAGCAAGCGCGACCTTGTAGAGGACTTCGTTGACTCGGTCTCTGTGACCGGCGCCGTCGACGAACAGTGGAAGGCGTTCGTGACGGCGAAGCGCGACACCGAGCTTGAAACACTGATCACCGATCAGAAGCTCCGCCCCGATGAAACGCGTGCGTTCATCGAGGCAGCGTTTCGCGATGGCCAGCTCCGGACGACAGGGACCGCGATTACGAAGATCCTTCCGCCGGTATCACGCTTCGCTGCGGACGGCGGGCATGGTGAGAATAAGCGGACTTCCATTGAGGCGCTTGCGCGCTTCTTCGACCGATTCCTCGGAATGGGCTCGGGGAGAGACTCGTGAGGTCTAGCGATCGCGTGGGTGCCTCCTCCCCCGGACGCCCGTCCACGGCGCGGCCGGGCAGGTAGATTGGCGATCGCTAATCGACCGGGTCCTCCGCGATCTCCGCATCCGCAATCTGCCGCATGCTCGCGAGGTACTCCGCGATCTCCGCCTCCGGCACGGTGAACTCGACGCCCAAAATCTCTGCAGCGCCCGTGCGACCGCAGGACCGCGTCGGCGCACACCCCCGCTTCCACCCGAGCCCCGCGACAAGCACTTCTGCGCAGCCAGACGTATACTCAAACATAAGTAGACGCACCGTTGCGAAACCCAAGCCTCAAGGAGCACCCCCATGGCCCTCACCGCACACTCCACCATCGGCGACTGGCTGAACGACCCGATCGGCGGACCACTCATCCGCACACTCTTCGAGCAGACGGGCGCCGACCCCGAGCTCCTCACCCCCGTGCTCGGCCTGCCGCTGCAGCAGCTCGTCGCGATGAGCCAGGGCGCACTGCCGCAGTCGGTCGTCGACGACCTCGTGCGCGCAGCCAACAACGGCGAGATCCCCGATGCCACAGAAGAGAACGGCTGGACCGAGAAGCCCACTGCCGGACGTTTCGCCGGCAAGACCGTGATCGTCACGGGCGCAGCATCCGGAATCGGCAAGGCCACGGCATCCCGCATCGCCCGTGAAGGCGGACGCGTCATCGCCTCCGATATCGCCGCCGACAAACTCGACGCCCTGAAGGCCGAGCTGCCGGATGCCGACATCACCACCGTCGCCGGCGACCTCACGAAGCAGGACGCGATCGACGCCGTCATCGCCGCCGCGGGCGACCGCATCGACGCTCTTGCGAACGTCGCCGGCATCAACGACGACTTCTCCCCCGCGGGCGAGACGACGGATGCCGTCTGGGACCGCGTCATCGCCATCAACCTCACCGCCCCGTTCAAGCTCATGCGCGCAGTGCTGCCGATCATGGAGAAGGCCGGACGCGGCTCGATCCTCAACGTCTCGAGCGAAGCGGGTCTGCGCGGCAACTCGTCGGGCAACGCCTACACGGCCAGCAAGCACGGCATCATCGGCGTCACGAAGTCCGCGGCGTTCATGTACGGACCGAAGGGCATCCGCGTGAACTCCGTCGCTCCGGGCGGCGTCGCCACCGGCATCCCGATGCCTCCGAACATGTCGGAGTACGGCTCCGGGCGCCTGGCCCCGTTCCAGCAGGCGATCCCGACGGTCGCGACCGCCGAGCACCTCGCCGCATCGATCACGTTCCTGCTCTCGGACGACGCCGTGAACATCAACGGTGCCGTGCTGGCATCGGATGGCGGATGGTCGGTGCAGTAAGCACCCCGATGACAACGCCCCTGCCGACCCGAACGGCAGGGGCGTTCTCTTTCCCCGTCGGCGGACCCGATGACAGACTGACCCCATGCCCGAACGTCCCGAGATCGTCTGCATCTGCGGCTCCATGCGATTCGCCGAGAACATGCGAATCATGAGCCAGTCGTTGACCCTCGCGGGCATCATCGTGCTCATGCCCACCGAGATCGACCGCCCGATCACCGACGAGCAGAAGGCTACGCTCGGCGAGCTGCACCTGCGCAAGATCGACCTGGCCGATCGGGTCATGGTGGCCAACCGAGGCGAGGACTACGGCGAATCGACGCTCCGAGAGATCGCCTACGCAGAAGCCGCCGGCAAGCCCGTGACCTTCTTCGGCCCCGCCTGGGGCCGGCAATAGTCCTCACATCTCCCCCGCCTACAGTGGCACGCATGAAGAAGCTCCCCGCGCTCGCGACACTGGCCGTCGGCATCCTGCTGCTCTCCGGATGCTCTCAGGCGTCGACCATCGCGGCGTGCGGTCAGGTCGCGGCCCAGGCCGTGCAGGTGAGCGGTGTGATCGAGAGCTTCAGTTCGCCGACCCCCGAGGCCGCGCAGGCAGCTCTCACCGAGGTGAAGACGGTCGCCGAGAAGATCCGCGGCATCGACGGTCCCGCCGAGTTCGTCACGCTCCGCGACTCGTGGGCGACGAGCATCGATGCGTTCGCCGCCGAGGGCGAGAAGGCGATCGCCGGTGACGTCAGTGGCGTGGATGCCGCATCCACCCAGCTGCGCACCGCGACCGACGCGATCGTCGCCTACTGCACGCCGTAAGCGCCCGTCGCTAGGCCGCGATCCCCCGCAGCAGCCGCGTCACGGTCTCATCGACACGCTCAGTTGCGGTTCAATCCCCAGCGTCGTGAGTCAAGAGCTCGCTTGTAATGCTCCTCGGCCTCGTTGACGTCGCGCTCGGGCGTCGCCGGATCGAAGACTCGAAGAACCGAGTATCGGAAGGTCGACGGATCTAGATTCCGTAGCTCGACATTTCCGCCGTGCCCATTCGTTGCGTAGATCGCCCAACGCTGACGAATGCTCTCCGCCCCATCGGCTTTGCCGACATAGTGACGACCGTCGCGCGTATCGGTGATCAGGTAGATCCCCTTCACCGACGCCAGTGCGGTGCGCCACGACTCATACCGGTGGTCACGCATAACCGCCTGAAGTTGGGGATGATCGAGAACCAGGCCATCGAACCCGGGGAACGGAATCGGCTTGGCATCGGCAATTTCCAGGACAGGGTACGGAGCGGCTGTCACGCCGTTGATCCACCAGGCGCGGGGCGATTTCCAGCCGATGACGAGTCTGTTTCGCAGGTCGTCCATCTGCTCCGACACTGCCAGAATGAATGCCCTCTGCCTGCCGTCATTCCAGGCCTCACCCTGGTTCTCGACGACCGCCCAGAACCGAGCACGCCCTCCGTCTTCACGGATGAAGACGATCCAGTACCTCGGGGGTGTGACGGGAAAGACCCGTTGCGTCGCGCTCTGCCGACTCGTGTAATGGAGGATCTCGTCGTCGGTTGAATCGGCGTGGATGCCCTGGAGCCCACTGTCCTCATGCTCCCGCACATAGGCATGGCGAATCACCATCGCCTCGTCGGGCCGGATGTCGGCGCTTCGGAGAACCCAGTCCAGCGAGAGCATCAGAGAAGATCGATCACTGCTTCGCGAGGCGAACCGTCATCGTCGTGCCGAGAGCCGTGAGCTCATACGAAAGCTCGCCGTCGGCATAGGTGAAGGTCTTCGTGTCGTCGCTCGACGCCATGAGGGCGTTGTCGGTCTTGGTCGTGTCGTTCACGGAATCCCAGGTGAATGAGGTCGACCCGTCCGCCGGGATCTCGACGTTTCCGGCCCAGTAGATCGCCTGCATGTCAGGGCTGTTCCAGAAGACCTCGATGGTCTGTCCGGTGATCGTGGCCGACTGGAAGCTATCTTCTGCTCCGGAGTTGGTTTGCTTCCACTCACCGGTCAGATCGACCGGCTCAGGTGCCTCTTCTACTTCTTCGACCTGCTCGGTCGGAGCCGACGTCGAGTCGACCGTGGTGTCAGCAACCGGGGCGCTGCAGGAGGTCAGAAGGAAGACAGCAGCGAGAGCCGTCGCGAGGCGCAGTGGAGTTTTCATCGGCCTAAACGTATCGGCCGACTTGGTCTCTCCGTGGCGCCGTTACCGCTTCGCAACGCGTAGCCCGAACTGACTAGGCCGCGATCCCCCGCAGCAGCCGCGTCACGGTCTCGTCGACGCGCTCCGCGCTCAGCGGCTGACCGATCAGGGCGGCGTACGACGCCATGGCGATGAGCTGGTCGGCGATGGCGTCGGCATCCACATCGGCGCGGATCTCGCCCGCCGACTGACCGCGTGCGATCCGCTCCGCGACCCACGAGCGGATCGGCGCCGCAAGCCGCTCGTTCAACGCGAGTCCGAGCTCGTGGTCAGTCGCGGTGACCGCGATCAGCGCCCGGGCGAGCGCCACCCCCTCGGGCCGCTCCATGCCGGCGGACATCGCCGAGAACCACGCATGCAGGTCGACGCGGATGTCGTCGCTCATCGCGACCACGGGGTCGGCGCCGGGCAGGTCTCCCTCGAGCAGCGCCTCGCCGAGGATCGCCGCCTTCGACGGCCACCAGCGGTAGATCGTCTGCTTCGCGACTCCGGCCGTCTCGGCCAGCCCCTCGATCGTCACGACCTCGTAGGTGCCGGCCACGACGGTAGCGCGCATCGCCTCGAGCACGGACCGGCGTGCGGCTTCACTACGAGGACGGGGCATGAGAACAGGCTATCGAGGCGGGCATGCCGATCGATCCGCCACGGCCGACGTCGCCTGGCTCGCCCGACGAGCGAGTGGGCGCGTTGACCCATGTACCCCTTCATCCCCAGCGGAACCGACCTCGCCACCTGAGACACCTGCCGGCCGATCAACAGGGCAGCTTCCTTCGCGGTCACCCACTCCTTCGGCTCAGGCATCCGTCGTTGCCACTCTCCGCCTCACCGCGGCTCGAGGCGTATCCGTCTTGCGGGGGATGCGTCTGCTCTGCATCGTGCGTACCGTTCTGGGCATGACCGAACCAGATGAGAGCTCGAAGAAGAAGCCCGGTCTCGGTATCGCCCTCGGGATGGCGCTCGGAATTCCGATCGGCGCGGGGGCAGGAATGCTGCTGTTCGACAACATCGGCTTGGGTGTCGCCTTGGGCATCGCGCTGGGTGTGGCGTTCGGCGCGGCGTTCAAGTCCACGGGGCGGTCCGGGAAGTCAGAGTAGGTCACGATCGGTTCTGTTCGTCTCGGTTCTCTCCCTGCTCGGTGACGCCGGGGCGGAAGGTGCGGGGCGGCTGCCTCGTGAGCAGCACGATCTCGCCGTACCCGAAACCGCTGCGCTCTGCGATCCGCTGGGCGCTCTGACGGGTCCCGTGCTTCTGCGCGTAGATGTGCCAGACCTCGACGCGCTCGGCTCAAGAGATCGAGCCGGCGGGACCTCGAAGTTCGTCGCTCGGGGGTGCTCGCCGAAGCGATCCGCGACCGCGTAGAACATCGCCTGCTCGTCGTCGGTCGGGGTGTGCACGGCCCAGCGGCGCGGGCGCACGTGCGGGGAGAACCCCGAGCTCGGGATGGTGGTCGAGATCAGTTGATCGCTGCGCGAGATTGGCGCATTCGTCTCAGACGAAAACGTCGGCCTCGCTCAACGGACGACGTAGTGGTGGGCGACCGCACCCGACGCGAACTCCCGCCGATCGACCAGGCGCAGGGTCAGCCGCTCACTCAGCCCGTCGAGCAGCCGCGGCCCGTGCCCGGCGACGAGCGGATGCACCACGAAGGTGTACTCGTCGATCAGGCCGAGCTCGGCCAGGGCCAACGGCAGCGTCACCCCGCCGACGGACAGTCCCCGCCCCGGCTGCTCCTTCAACCGCCGGACGGCCTCGCCCAGATCACGGGTGACGAGTTCGGCGTTCCAGTCGACGGAGGGCAGCGTGCTCGAGACGACGTGCTTCGGCATCCGATCGAGGGCGTCGGCGAACGGCACCTCCCACTCGTCCATCCAGTCGGGCCACACCCCGGATGCCGGGCGGCGCCAGGCCGACTGCATCATCTCGTACGTGGTTCGGCCGTAGACGACGGCATCCGCTCGCTGCATGTCAGCGACCCAGAAGCCCATCAACTCCTCATCGGGGGCGACCCCCGCCTCATGATGGACGCACCCGTCGAGCGTGACGTTGATGGAATAGCGCAGTGGTCTCATCTCGCCGATGTCCTTTCGATGCGGGCGTGCGCGGGTGGTGCGGGATGAGGATCAGAGTACTGCTGTGGCTGAGCGGGCGCGCCACCAGCCCCGGGGCCTAGGTCGAAGTGTTGCGCTTCCAATCCGGGCGGACCTTCCAGGCCACGAAGGCGCTTGCCGCGAAGACCGCGCCCAGCACCGACGGGATCCACGGTTGCAGCATCGAATCCGGATCGGTGATGCTCGGCACCAACAGGATCAGCGCGGCCCCGGACACGACCATGGGGATGAAGGATCCGAGGAACCAACCGACAGAACGCTTCACTTCCGACCTCCGATGCGGCGATGCAGGAGGCACCGATGGTAGCAGCGGGGGCTGATTCACGATTCATCACGTTTCAGATTCGGCTGTTGTCGGGTGCGCCGTCGTACCGATATACAGGCAGTGGCGCTCTGGGGAACGCCGGCGATTCGTCGCCTCATCGTCGAGGGGAACACTCATGTCACAGCCTCCTGCCGCCTGGCATCCGGATCCGGAGAATCCGCATCAGCTGCGCTGGTGGGACGGCCAGAAGTGGACCGGCGCGACGGCGCCGTCACCGGCCGCCGCCGCGACGACACAGTTCAGCACGGCCGCAGCTCCCGTAGCTCCCGAGGCATCCGCGCCGAGCACGCGTCGCACCGGATGGCGCACGGCGGGGATCATCGTCGGCGCACTCGTCGTCGGCGGGCTCCTCGCCAGGCTGTCGCCGATCGCGATCCTCCTCGTCGCGACCGCGGTGATCGCGGTGGGTCTGGTCGTGCTGTTCTCACGCCCGCTGCCCGCCCTCGGACTTCGATCGCGGCCTTCCGGCCTGCTGGCCCTCGGCCTGGCCGCACTTCTCTTCACCGGCGGCGGCCTCGCGAACGCGAGCCCGAACAGCGGTGGCACGGTCACTGCGGGCGGCGGATCAGCGTCATCCGAGCCGCAGAGCGTCGCCGCGGTGCCGAGCTCGACGCCCACGCCCACCCCGATTCCGACCACGTTCGAGACGGTGACCGAAGAGGTCCCCGTGCCGTTCGAGGCCACGACCGTCGACGACCCGCAGCGCGACCAGGGCACGACTGCTCTGGTCACCGCCGGCGCGAACGGCGTGAAGATCATCACGTATCGAGTGACGCTGGTCGACGGCGTGGAGGTCTCGCGCGAGGCCATCGGCGAAGCGATCTCCGTGGCGCCTGTCGCGGAGGTCACGGCGATCGGGAGCAAGGCGCCCGCGCCCGTTGCACCCGCGGCTCCGGTGCCGCTCGTGCAGGCAGGCGGTGGATGCGATCCGAACTATGCCGGAGCCTGCGTGCCGATCGACAGCGACGTCGACTGCGCAGGCGGCAGCGGGAACGGACCGTCATACGTGCAGGGTCCGGTGCAAGTTGTCGGCAACGACATCTACGACCTCGACCGCGACGGCGACGGGATCGCCTGCGACTAGCGGCGCGTCAGATGATGCGGGCGCGTTTCGTCTCGCTTCGCTCGCTCAATGGGCGGGGACCGTGGTCACCAACGCCGTGGCGATGGCGGCGGCTGTGAGCCCCAGCACTCCCGAAGCGAGGAACGCGACACCCGCGGGCCAGACCGCGAGCAGCGTGACCTCGAAGCTGCCCTCGCCCATCGGCTCCAGCTGCTCGATCGACCCGGTGACCGTCAGCGCGATGCCGACGATCAACGCGATCAGAGGGATGCTCCAGGCGAGCGTCCACGACAGCCGGCGAACCGTCCTGCGGCTCAGCGGGGGCGGGGCGTGTTCGTCGCCGTGCGAGTCGGTTCGAGCCTGCGCGGTGCGCTCGCGCGCAGCATCCGGTGTGCCGTCCATGCCTGCACCATAGCGCTCGCGGGGCGTCCGCGGACACACGTCAGGAGTGCGGATGCGGGCGCGTTTCGTCTCGCTTCGCTCGCTCAACGGGCGGGAGTGCGGGCCTCGCTCAACGGGCGGGGGCTGGGCGGGGGCGCGGGCCTCGTTCAACGAGCGCGGGCTGGGAACCGGTGCGCGTTTCGTCTCGCTTCGCTCGCTCAACGGGCGGGGCCTCGCACGACGAGCGAGGCCCACTCGACTCAGTCGGACTCCGCCTTGCGCGCACCGGCCTCGAGCACGTCGCCGGCGGGCAGCTCCTGGTGCCCGCCGAACTGCAGACGCATCGCCGACAGCACCTGGTTCGCGAAGTGGTCTTCGCCGCGCGACGCGAAGCGCTCGAACAGCGAAGCGGCGAGCACCGGCACGGGAACTCCGACGTCGACGGCGGCCTTGACGGTCCAGCGGCCCTCGCCCGAGTCCGACACCCGGCCGGCGAGTCCGTCGAGCTGCGGGTTCTCGGCGAGGGCGGCCGCGGTCAGGTCGAGCAGCCACGACGAGATCACGGATCCTCGGCGCCACAGCTCGGCGACCTTCGACGTGTCGATGGGGAACTGATAGAACTCGGGCTCCTCGAGCGGGGCGATCTCGGCGGAGTGCTCGGCCTCGCGCACCCCGGCGTCCGCGTTGTGCAGCAGGTTGAGGCCCTCGGCGATCGACGCCATGATGCCGTACTCGATGCCGTTGTGCACCATCTTCACGAAGTGCCCCGCACCCGACGGGCCGCAGTGCAGATATCCCTGCTCCTCGGGGGTGAGGTCTCCGGCGCGACCGGGCGTGCGCTCGATCTCGCCGACGCCCGGGGCGATCGTGCGCAGCACCGGCTCGATGCGCTGCACGGCCTCGTCGGGCCCGCCGACCATGAGGCAGTATCCGCGGTCGAGCCCGAACACTCCGCCGCTGGTGCCGACGTCGACGTAGTGGATGCCGCGCTCCCGCAGTGCCGCAGCACGCCGCACGTCGTCGCGGTAGTTCGAGTTGCCGCCGTCGATGAGGATGTCGCCCTCATCGAGCACCGCCGCGACCTCGTCGGCGACCTGTCCGGTGAGAGAGGCGGGCACCATCATCCAGATCGCCCTGGGGGCTTCGAGCTTCGACGCCAGGTCGGCCATGCTGTCGGCGCCCGTCGCTCCCTCCGCGACGAGGGCCTGCACGGCATCCGCATTCACGTCGTAGACCACGCAGTCGTGGCCGTCGCGCATGAGACGGCGCACGATGTTGGCGCCCATCCGGCCGAGTCCGATCATCGCGAGCTGCATGAGGTTCCCTTCGTCGCCGCCGGCTCGCGGTACCGCGAGCCGGGTCGGGGCAATCCTGGCACGCGAGGCTATGACGCTCAACGGCGACCCGCGGGCGGATGCCGCGCCTGTCGCCGACCCGGGCCCGGTGTCGCCGGCGGGTGGAAGGATTGGACCATGACCTCCCCCGCGTTCGACCAGATCACTCGCGACGACCTGCACAGCGCGGGCAGCCTGAAGTGGACGACCTTTCCCGACATGATCGGCGCGTTCGTCGCGGAGATGGACTTCGGTCTCGCCCCCGCCATCACCGACGCGGTCAAGGATGCTCTCGACGTCGGCGTGACCGGCTATCTGCCCGAGCGTCTCGCGAAAGACCTCTCCGCCGCGACCGCCCGCTGGTACGCGGAGTCGTACGGGTGGGAGATCCCGGCCGACCGGGTGCACCATGTGCCCGACGTGATCGCCGCGTTCGAGCTGGCGATCGAGAACTTCACCTCCCCGGGGTCGGCCGTCATCGTGCCGACGCCCGCGTACATGCCGTTCCTCTTCGTGCCGCCGATGCACGGTCGCCGGGTGATCGAGGTGCCGAGCATCGAGGTCGACGGACGCTGGATCATGGATCTGGATGCCGTCGCCCAGGCATTCCGCGACGGCGGCGAGATGCTGGTGCTCTGCAACCCGCACAACCCCCTCGGCACGGTCGCGACCCGCGACGAGCTGCTCGCCATCGCCGAGACGGTGTCGGCGGCGGGCGGACGCGTGTTCGCCGACGAGATCCACGCCCCCATCGTCTACGCCCCGGCGCAGCACATCCCCTACGCCTCGGTGTCGGATGCCGCCGCCGCCCACACGTTCACCGCGACCTCCGCCTCGAAGGCGTGGAACCTCGCGGGACTCAAGTGCGCCCAGGTGATCATCTCGAACGACACCGACGCCGAGCTCTGGGAGCGCCTCGGATTCTGGCCCGGACACGGCACCTCGACGCTGGGCGTCGTGGCGAACATCGCGGCCTACACGGCCGGCGCCCCGTGGCTCGACGACGTCGTGGAGTACCTCGACCGCAACCGGCGGACGCTGGCGCAGCTCGTCGACGAGAAGCTCCCCGGCGTGCGGATGATCGTGCCCGAGGGCAGCTACATCGCCCTGCTGGACTTCCGCGAGACGGGGCTGACCGGCGATCTCGCCGAGTGGTTCCGCGAGCACGCGGGAGTCGCGATGACCGACGGCGCCGCCTGCGGCGAGGCGGCCATCGGCTACACGCGGTTCGTGTTCGCGCTGCCCCGGCCCCTGCTGGTCGAGGCCGTCGAACGCATCGCTGCGGCGCTGGCCGGGCGGGCCTCAGTCTCCGCCTAGCCGCCGCGGGCGCCTGGCCGCCTTTCGGCCCGCCGCGTCCGCCTGCCCGCCGGCTTCGGGCGGGGTCAGTTCTGCATCCGAAACAGGCCTCCCGGATGCGAAATCGACCCCGCACCGCACCCAGCCGCCCGACCGCCGCACCGCGCCCACCCCACCGCCGCACCGCGCCCGCCCACCGATTCGAGCGGGGCCAGTTCCGCACCCGAAACAGCCCTCCCGGATGCGAAATCGACCCCGCACCGCACCCGCCCGCCCGGCCGCACGCCCGACCGCCGCACCACGCCCGCCCACCGATTCGAGCGGGGCCAGTTCCGCACCCGAAACAGGCCTCCCGGATGCGAAATCGACCCCGCACCGGGCCGCGCCCGCGCGCCCACCCGACCGCCGCACCGCGCCGCACACCGATTCGGGCGGGGCCAGTTCCACACCGGAATCAGCCCTCCCGGATGCGAAATCGAACCCGCACCGCCCCGCACCGCACCGCACCCCGCCCGATTGCCGCGCCCGCCCACCGATTCGGACGGGGTCAGTTCCACACCGGAGACAGCCCTCCCGGATGCGAAATCGACCCCGCACCGCCCCGCACCGCACCGCACCCCGCCCGATTGCCGCGCCCGCCCACCGATTCGGACGGGGTCAGTTCCGCACCCGAAACAGCCCTCCCGGATGCGAGATCGACCCCGCACCGCACCGCCCCGCGCCACGCCGCGCCCCGCCCGCCGGTTCAGCGGTCGCGCACCGCATCCCCCATCGCCGCGAACGCCTCTCGAAGGATCGGCCGAGGCGTCGCGAACACCACCCGGACATAGTCCTCGTATCCGCGACCGAGCAGGCGGCCTTCGGTGAGCACGACCCCCGCACGGTCGCGGAAGAACGCGGCGGGCGCGCCGTCGATCTCGAGCGCGCGTGTGTCGACCCATCCGATGTAGGTCGCCTCCGGTTCGCGGTACACCGCCCCGGGCAGCTGCTCGGAGACCAGCGACCCGAGCTCCCGGCGCGACTGCGAGAGGTACTCGAGCACCCCGTCGAGCCACGACTTGCCCTCGCGGTAGGCCGCGGTGGAGGCCACCACTCCGAGCGTCGCGGCACCGTGCTGCACCGAGAACCCGAACCTCTTGTACAGCTGCTGATCGGCGTCGTTCGAGGTGATCAGCTGCGCGGTCTTGAGCCCGGGGAGGTTCCAGGCCTTCGATGCGCTCGTTCCGGTGATCGTGTGCGCCGCCGTCGAGTCCGACAGCGAGGCATAGGGGATGAAGGGGCGTCCGTCGAAGCGCAGCGGCGCATGGATCTCGTCGGCGAACACGCGGCCACCGTGCCGCTCGACGATCTCGGCGAGCGACTCGAGCTCGGTGCGCTCGACCACGGTCCCGGTGGGATTGTGCGGATTGCAGAGCACGAGCGTGCGGGCGCCGGCCGCGAAAGCCTCGTCGATGCGCTGCAGATCATGGTGCCAGCGCACCCGTCCCTGCGCGTCGACCGTCTGGATCCCGGGCACTTCGATCACCGGATGCCCGATCGACGGCAGATATGTCAGAAACGGCATATATGCCGGAGTCGGCACGATCACCGCGGATCCGGTAGGCGCATACTCCTCGACGGCGACGCGCAGGGCCGCCATGACGTCGGAGACCGGATGCACGCGGTCGGGGTCGATGTTCCAGCCGTACTCGTCGCGCATCCATGCCGCCGTCGCCTCGCCGAGCCTGGCGGCCAGCGGCGGCGAGAGATACCCGAGGTTCTCCTCGTCGATCGCCCGGTGCAGCGACTCCGCGATCACCGGCGCGACGCCGAAATCCATCTCCGCGACCCACGCGCCGATGTGGCCGGGATGCAGACTCCACTTACGGCTCTCAGGTCGATCGAGATCGAACCTCGTGCGGGAGTCGAACGGATGCGGGTCGGCGTTCACGGAGTCGCTCATGGTGCTCGACGCTCAGCCCTCGGCTCGACATCGCGGCGCGCACGCGCGCTGCGATCGACGACTCTTCACGACGGTGCGGCGACTCTCGGACACGGAACTCCTTCACGGCGGAGTCTCCAGGGTACGGATGCCCGCGGGCTCGCGGCCAGTCCGATGTCGGCCCGTGACACGACTCCGTGCGTTCCGGGCGCCTTCCGCTGAGGTGACATCTCTCCGAAGATCGCGCTCAGTTCATGAGGTCGCGCGGATGCCAATCGTGCAGGTTGCGGGTGTCCGACGGCCCCTCCTCCGAACGCACGGCGTGCTGAACCTGGCGTGCGGCGGCCGCGCCACGACCGACCCGGACGGCCTCCTCCTCGGTCTCGAAGCTGGAACCCAGCGTGCGGGCTTCGCCCTCGATCCGGTTGAACCAGATCCCGTCACGCTGGAAGGTCTCGATGTCGCCTGCGGCCATGCCCCTACCTTTCGATCTCCCTCTTTTCTACGTCAGAGTGCGACCGGGGCCGAGACCCTTGACACGTTCGGGCACGCTCTCCGTCCGCCGCTCAGGCGACCGCATCCATCGATCGACGTCCGCGTCAACCCCTGTGACGAGCACCCGCCGCCGTCGATACCGTGTGACGTTGCATGACCCGGATGCAGCTGCAAGGAGCACGTGATGACGCTGGAAGTGATGTCGCCCACGGCGGCACTGCTCGATGGACGCTACATTCTGCACGACCGTGTGGGACAGGGCGGAATGGCGACGGTCTACCGCGCCGAAGACACCCACCTCGGCCGCACCGTGGCGATCAAGATGATCCACGAGGGTCAGGGGCCCGTCGCCTCGATCGAGCGCGCGCACACCGAGAAGACGCTGCTCGCCTCCCTGAGCCATCCCTCTCTCGTCACGCTGTACGACGCGCAGCTCACCCCGAATCGCCCGCAGTACCTGGTCATGGAGTTCGTGAAGGGGCCGACGCTGGCCGACCGCATGACCGACGGCCCCATGCCACCCGCGGACGTCGCGCGGATCACCCGCGACCTCGCCGCGGGGCTGACCGCCGTGCACGCGGCGGGGATCGTCCACCGCGACGTCAAGCCGTCGAACGTGCTGCTCGCCTCCGACCGCACGGGTCGACCGGTGGTCGCGAAGCTCGCCGACTTCGGCATCGCGTGCGCCATCGACGACACTCGGCTCACCACTCCCGGCATCGTGCTCGGCACGCTCACCTACATGGCCCCGGAGCAGCTCCGCGATCAGGAGCCCGGCACGCCGGTCGACGTGTTCTCTCTCGGCCTGGTCGCACTCGAAGCCCTCACCGGCCAGGCCGGATACCCCTCGCTCGCGTCGGGGCGCGCCGCGGCCATCGCCCGGCTCGCGCACCCGCCGATCATCCCGGCGACGGTGCCGGACGGCTGGCGCGACCTGATCACGCGGATGACGCGCCTCGACCCTCAGGAGCGCCCGGCCGCCGCCGAGGTCGCCCGCGTCGCGCGCGGCCTGGTGCGGGGATACGCCGCCGATACGAGCGAGACCGCCGTCGCCGCGGGTTCCGCATCGATCGTCGCGGCCGCCGGTCCGACCCCCGCGCGGGGTGTGGTCGGCGGGGCAGACGCAGTCGGCGGGGCAGACGCAGTCGGCGGGGCAGACGCAGTCGGCGGGGTCGACAGGGTCGGAGTGCCCGGTGCAGCCGGTGAAACCCGCGCAGTCGGTGTAGTCGGCGCGGCAGGCGGAGTAGGCGCAGCCGGCGCAGCAGACGATCGAGTTGCGGCAGATACGGTGCATGAGCCGGATGCGGTGGGCCCGGCGCGGGATCCGGGAGCGGCCGGGGCGACTCGGACCGGTGCCACGGCCGTGTTCCCCGCGACGGACGGCGCGGACGCTCCCCTTCGCGCCCGCACGCCGCGCGGCGCCCGCACCGGCACCCGCACCCGCGTGATCGCCGGCGCTGCCGGTGTTGCCGCGGCCGGGGCGCTCGTCGTCGGTCTCGTGGCTTTCACCGCGCCGGCATCCGACATCGGGCGCGTGGCGTCGACGGCGGTCGTCCGTACGGCGTCGACACCCGCTGAGGCCGAGCCGCAGAGCACGCCCGTCGAGACGGTCACCGACGCGGAGATGCCGGCGAACTCCGGAACCCCCGGCAACTCGGGCAACCCCGGCAACTCGGGCAACCCCGGGAACTCGGGCAACCCCGGGAACTCGGGCAACCCCGGGAACTCGGGGAACCCGGGAAACTCCGGAACCCCCGGAAACTCGGGCAAGGCCGACAAAGCCGACAAGCTCGACAACCCCGACAAGGCCGACAGACCGGACAAAACAGACAAGCCGGACAAGTAGAACGGCGACTCCGGCAGGAACTGATCCGGGTCGCGCGTTCACGATTCAGCATGGGCGGGCTCATTACCACGCGACACGGAAGCGTCGAGTGGCCCCGACACTTCTCATGCTGAATCGCGAACGGCGTCCGGCTCAGCCCGCGTACTCCGCGCGCACATCGAGCACCCAGGTCACGCCGAAGCGATCCGTCAGCATGCCGAAGCCGGGCGACCATGGCGACGCCGCGAGCGGTTCGATGATCGAGGCGCCGTCGGCCAGAGCGTCCCAGTATCCGCGCAGCTCGTCGAGCGAATCCGCGCGCACCGACTGGAAGAACGTGCGATCGGTGAGGGTCGCGCCGTTCTCTCGCGTCGTCGTCCCGGCGGTCGCGGCCAGGTCCTCCGCCGCTCCGGGAATGTCGTACGCCATGAGCCGGAAGCCGTCGGCGTTCTCGAGCTGTCCGAACACGACCTTGTCAGCACCGGGCACGTCGGCCGGCATCCCGAAGTCTCCGTAGGTCGCGAGTGTCACCTCCCCGCCGAAGACAGACCGGTAGAACTCGAGCGCAGCCCGCGCCGTGCCGCGGAAGTTGAGGTGGGTGGTGGTTGCGATGGACATGGGATCTCCTCGATCGTCGCGGCAGCGTATCCGCCGTCGAGAGCCACACTCTCGCCAGAAGAGGACGGTTTCGGTCCTCTTCTTGACGCAGAATGAGAACATGACCGGCAGCTCCTCCCGCATGCTCGCGCTGCTCTCACTGCTGCAGTCGCCGCGCGACTGGCCAGGGCACGTGCTCGCGGACCGACTCGAGGTCACGTCCCGAACGGTGCGTCGTGATGTCGACCGCTTGCGCGAGCTCGGATATCGGATCCGCGCGAGCAAAGGTCCCGACGGCGGATACCGATTGGACGCCGGCTCCGAGCTGCCGCCCCTGCTCTTCGACGACGACCAGGCCGTCGCGATCGCGGTCGCGCTGCAGAGCGTGCCGACCACGGGCATCGACATCGACGAGGGGGCCGCCCGTGCACTCGCGACGGTGCGGCAGGTGATGCCCGCCCGGCTGCGGCATCGTGTCGACGGCATCCGCTTCACGGGCGTCGGGAACGAGACGCGGGTCGACCCCGCCGTGCTCGAGGCAGTCAGCGCCGCCGTGCGCGATCGCCACGTGCTGCGCTTCGACTACGGCGATGCCGACCGCCCGGCCCGACGCACGGAGCCGCACGCGGTGGTCGCCAGGGAAGGTCGCTGGTACCTGCTCGCCTGGGATCTCGACGCCGAGGACTGGCGCACCTTCCGGCTGGACCGGATGTCGCCGCGCCTGCCCACGCGTCTGCCCTTCACCCCGCGCGAACTGCCCGCCGCGGACGCGCAGACGTATCTCGCGGCACGGGCCAAAGGAGCGGATGCCGTCGACCGCTGGCCCTGCATCGGCGAGGTGATCATCGGACTCCCGGCGACCGAGGTCGCCCACTGGATCGGTCGGGATGGAACGGTCGATCCGATCGATGCCACCTCGTGCCGTGTCACCATCGGATCGTGGTCGTGGGTCAGCGTCCTCGCCTCCCTGACCCGCTTCGATGCCCCGTTCACGATCGTCGGCCCGCCCGCCCTGGCCGACGCTGCGCGCACGCTCACAGCCCGCTTCGCCGCCGCGTCCCCGCCGACCGTCGGTGTCGGCATCCCCCGGTAGACTGGCCATGCCCCGCCGGCCCCTCATCTAGGAGTGCGCGTGACCACCGCCCCTGCACCTGCCCACAAGCACGTCCCCGACTCCGTCGAGAACGCGACCGCTACTCCCGAGAAGGAGCAGCCCTACGCAGCGCTGGGCCTCAAGGACGACGAGTACGCGAGGATCCGCGAGATCCTCGGCCGCCGCCCCACCTCCGGCGAGCTGGCCATGTACTCGGTCATGTGGTCGGAGCACTGCTCGTACAAGTCGTCGAAGAACTACCTGCGCCGCTTCGGCCAGAAGGTCTCCGACGAGATGAAGGAACGCCTCATGGTGGGCATGGGCCAGAACGCGGGCGTCATCGACGTCGGCGAGGGCTGGGCCGTCACCTTCAAGGCCGAGTCGCACAACCACCCCTCCTTCATCGAGCCGTTCCAGGGCGCGGCGACCGGCGTCGGCGGCATCGTCCGCGACATCATCTCGATGGGCGCCCGCCCGGTCGCGGTCATGGACGCCCTGCGCTTCGGCGCGATCGACCACCCCGACACCGCCCGCGTCGTGCACGGCGTCACCAGCGGCATCAGCTTCTACGGCAACTGCCTCGGCCTGCCGAACATCGGCGGCGAGACGGTCTTCGACGCCGTCTACCAGGCCAACCCGCTCGTCAACGCGCTCGCGGTCGGCGTGCTGCGCCACGAAGACCTCAAGCTCGCCAACGCCACCGGCGTGGGCAACAAGGTCGTGCTGTTCGGCGCCCGCACGGGCGGCGACGGCATCGGCGGTGCCAGCATCCTGGCCTCCGACACGTTCGCCGACGGCGGCCCCACCAAGCGTCCCGCCGTGCAGGTCGGCGACCCGTTCGCCGAGAAGGTGCTCATCGAGTGCTGCCTCGAGCTGTACCGCGACGAGCTCGTCGAGGCGATCCAGGATCTCGGCGCCGCCGGCATCTCGTGCGCCACCAGCGAGCTCGCGGCCAACGGCAACAGCGGCATGAAGGTCTCGCTCGACAACGTGCTGCTGCGCGATCCGTCGCTGACGGCCGAAGAGATCCTGATGTCGGAGTCGCAGGAGCGCATGATGGCGATCGTCGCGCCCGAGAAGCTCGACGCGTTCCTCGCCGTGGTGAACAAGTGGGAGGTCGAGACCTCCGTGCTCGGCGAGGTCACCGGCGACGGCCGCCTCATCATCGACTGGCAGGGCGAGCGCATCGTCGACGTCGACCCCTCGACCGTCGCGGTCGACGGCCCCGTCTACGACCGCCCGGTCGCGTACCCGACGTGGATCGACGCCCTGCAGGCGGATGCCGCCGAGAACCTTCCGCGCTCGAACGACCCCGAAGTGCTGCGCGAGCAGTTCCTGAACCTCGTCGCCTCGCCGAACCTCGCCGACACCCGCTGGATCACCAACCAGTACGACTACTACGTGCTCGGCAACACGGCCCTCGCGTTCCCCGACGACGCCGGCATGATCCGTGTCGACGAGGAGTCGGGCCTGGGCTTCGCGATCTCGACCGATGCGAACGGCCGCTACTCGCAGCTCGACCCGTACGCGGGCGCGCAGCTGGCCCTCGCCGAGGCGTACCGCAACGTCGCCGTGACCGGCGCTGTGCCCACCGCGATCACCGACTGCCTGAACTTCGGATCCCCCGAGAACCCCGAGGTCATGTGGCAGTTCGGGCAGACGGTCGACGGCCTGGCCGACGGATGCTACGAGCTCGGCACCCCGGTCACCGGCGGCAACGTCTCGTTCTACAACCAGACCGGCGACGTGCCGATCCACCCGACCCCGCTCGTCGGCGTGCTCGGCATCATCGACGACGTCTCGCGCCGCATCCCGTCGGGGTGGCAGGACGAGGGGCAGAACATCTACCTGCTCGGCACGACCTCGACCGAGCTGTCGGGATCGGCGTGGGCCGAGACCGTGCACCAGCACCTCGGCGGACTGCCGCCCAAGGTCGACCTCGCGGGTGAGAAGCGCCTCGCCGGCCTGCTCGCGGCAGCTCGCGACGAATGGCTGATCTCGTCGGCGCACGACCTGTCCGAGGGTGGACTCGCGCAGGCACTCGCCGAGGGCGTCTCTCGCTTCGGAGTCGGAGCCCGCGTGTGGCTGAACGAGATCCTCGAGCGCGACGGTGTGGATGCCGCATCCGCCCTGTTCTCGGAGTCGACCGGCCGCGTCATCGTGACCGTGCCGCGCGAAGACGACGTCAAGTTCCGCGGACTGTGCGAAGGCCGGGGATACCCGGTCATGCGCATCGGCGTGACCGACACCGAAGGCGCCAAGCTCGAGGTGCAGGGCGTCTTCACCGTTCCGGTCGCCGAGATCTGCGAGCGCTCGCAGGCCACCCTTCCCGCCGCCTTCGGCCCGACGGTCGCCGAGCCGGTCGGCGCATGAGCGAGCTCAGCCGGCGACCCGAGCCGTCAGGTCGCCCCGACCGGGCGCGGCCCGACGCGAGCGGCCCTGCCGAGTTGAGCGAGGACTACGGCGATCTGGGCGAGCGTCGGAATCGCCGCATCCGCCTCGTCGCGTGGACGGTGATCGTCGCGCTCATCCTCGGCGGTGGCGGCGCGACCGTGCTGAGCCTCCTCATCGTCTGACTCGGGCTCGCGCTGAGGACCCGGCGACGGCCTAGCGGGAGAAGAGGAACCGGGTCAGCTGCACGATCGACTCCGGGTCGTGGCGTTCGCGCCCCAGCGATTCGACGATGATCGCCCCGAGGATGACTCGTCCGAGCTGTTCGACGGGAGCGTCGGCGACGAGCTGGCCGTCGCGGATGCCGCCGCGGATGCGCGCGCTCAGGTACTTCTCGACGCCGAGACTCTCTCCGAGGTGCGCTCCCACATCGCTGCATGCTCGCATCCGGGGCGAAACTTACGCCATCATGTTTCTATGACCGACTACGACTTCGAGCGCCTCGGCTCGCGAGAGTTCGAGCACATGAGTCAAGCATTAGCAGCCAAGCTGCTGGGCCCGCTGATCACAACCTTCGGCGATGGGCCAGATGGTGGACGCGAGGCAACATGGGACGGCGCGGTTACGCCTCTCTCGGCCGATTCGAACTGGGATGGTTATGGTGTTCTTCAGGCCAAGTTTATGTCGCGCCCAGGTAAGGCGAAGGAGAATCTAGCTTGGTTCCGCTCGGAGATTCATGCCGAGCTCGATAAATGGGCCGCACCAGTCTCCAACCGAAGTCGTAAACCTGAGTTCTTCATTATTGTCACGAATAGTCGCTTGTCCGCTTCCCCGGGAAATGGTAAAGACGCTGCAAACGAACTTGTTCGAACTGCGATCTCGACGAAAAAACTACCAATACAGGCGTTCCGAATTTGGGACTACGATGACCTTCGACCATTTCTTGATGACGCTGAGAGTATTCGTCGTCGTTATTCTGCATTTCTAACCCCTGGCGACATCGTCGCTTCAGTATTGGATTCGAAGCAATCACATGCAGAGAACCTGGCGACCGCGCTATCCGTCTCTGCCGCCCTCGCCCTCCGGGATGATGCTCCCTTAAACCTCACTCAGACGGGCGTGATGAGCGAAACTGGGCTGACGATCGCTGACGTTTTCGTCGACCTACCGTCAGAGGTATCAAGCGCATCGCGCCGATCTCAGAGCCAAGCGTCAGCCCGCGACGGAGTGCCGCCAACGGCTCAACTATCCGACGCGGACGATCTAATCCATTATCGAATCCCCAGCAGCGGCGAAGGTGTCGCTTCTCGCCTGATCACAATATTGAATCGCACTCGCTCTCCGCGCGAAGAGGAAGGCGTTGAAAGCGTCAGTGTCGTCGTCGTCGGCGGTCCCGGGCAGGGAAAGTCTACCGTCACCCAGTGGCTATCGCAGCTATACCGCGTGGAGTTTCTCGAAGGGAATCCGGCGCTTCGAGGAAACCGCACCACGCGCGATATCGCAGAATCCCTGAGGTCGCGGGCGGCGAATCTGCAGCTGCCTAAAATCAATGCTCGACGATGGCCGTTTCGAATCATACTTACGGAGTTTGCCGACTACATGTCCGCAAACCCTGGCGCCACACTTGTCGAGTACATTGCCACTCGCCTGACCACGCGGGGGTCTGTCACCGTGAGACCGTCCGACGTGTTGACCTGGCTGAGCCTGTACCCATCGGTGATCTTCGCCGATGGTCTTGACGAGGTTCCGCCGACTAGCAACCGAACCCAAGTCCTCCGGGCGCTGTCAGACTTGGCTGTTGAAGCAGATACCCGGTCAGGTGACCTCATCATTGTCGCTACCACTCGCCCACAGGGCTATGGCGACGAGCTGGAGCGCTTCAACCATATACGCCTACAGAAGCTTTCCGTGACGGCTGCGATATCATGCGCTCAGGCACTCATCCACGTCAGGTTCGGCGAAGGTACGCAAAAATCTGAGCAGGTTCTCGAAAGGCTCCGCAAGGCGTCGCGCGAGAGCGCAACTGAAAAACTGTTCGAGTCACCTCTCCAAGTTTCAATTCTCACCGTGCTACTCGAGAAGCTAGGCAAGGCGCCCGGCGATCGGTCGCGGTTATTCTCTGCTTACTACGAAGTTATTTCGAGTCGCGAGCAAGAAAAGTCGGGCGATCTGAGCGATCTACTCCAGAGGTACGAAGCAGATATTCGCACTCTTCATCGCGAAATCGGTAACGCACTGCAGCGGCGCACGGAGGCAGAGGGCGAGAGTTCAGCGACCCTCTCTCTTGAAGAGTTTCACGACGCTATAGCGGCGCAATTTCGCGCGCAGGGCCACAAAGAGCAAGAGATCTCCGACCTTCGCGCCGAGTTCTCTCGCCTAGTTACTGATCGACTAGTGTTTCTAACATTTGTAGTAGGCGACAGGGTCGGCTTCGAATTGCGAAGTCTTCAGGAATTCATGGCCGGAGAGTATATCGTCTCCCTCCCTGAGCCAATGATCGTTCCAGAGATCTCCCGCATCGCCCTAAGTGCTTACTGGAGAAACGTCACGCTCTTTGCGATCGGGAGCATTTTCGCCCACCGCGCCCACCTTCGGGCGGAAGTTGTCCTCATCTGCCAAGCGCTCAACCGGGACCTAGGCGGGGGTTCACTCTTTCCGGGATCCGATCTCGCAATAGATATACTCCGCGACGGAAGCTGCCTCTCAATGCCGTCTTACACGGAAGCGTTGGCCGCGGCGGCTGCCGATGCTGTTGAAGGCCCAGTTTTCGCGGACTTGCGAGACCTCGTAGCATTGACCGACGCCCGCGTGCTAAAGGTCGCGTCTGCTCGGTTGATGCAGACTCACCCAGCGCCCAGTTCCGTCTGGTTGAACCGACTGCTAGCCCGAACGTCGGTAGCGTTTCCGGCTGGCCTCGAAGGATTGCCTTCCCTGTACGAATCCCTTGATCCCGAGATCCGCCGCCACGTCGCCAGATACGCATGGGAACGCGGCGATGATGAACTAGCATCGCTGACTGATCACCTGATCTGGGACGCAAGACCGGTTGACTATTTTGATCGCGAGGGTGGGTGGGATTCTCCAGGAGACGCACCTGGAGATTTTGGACACATCGTCTACCTTGGTGACACGAATCTTTGGGACGGAGGCAACGCACCCGCACTCGATGAATCGCTCTGGGGGTCATACATGCCTTTGTTCGAGGACGAGCCTCAGTGGCGCTGGATCAATGAGAAGGCCCCAACGGGTGGTGCATGGGATGCACTGCGTTCGATATCGGCTTTCGCTCTGGACCCGTCTCAGAGCTCTCTGGCATCCGCTTTGGACGCGCTTGTCGTCTCGGGCGACCCTCTTCCTGGAAGGGCACCTTGGCCGCTTCTTTTTTGTTACAGAGCCGCAGTACATGAGTGTGGCGCGGCCGCGCACAGCGAGTCAGCTCTCAGCGCTTCGCTCAAGCTGATCGCAGAGATGGTTAGGTCGGGGAAGCTAGGAACCCTGTCCGACTGGCTAAGTTGCGAAAGCCGTAGCCCAAAGGCTGTCGCTCTCGATGTTGAGACGATCAAGCACCTTGGGAACAACACGGCTTTCGAACATGTCGCCACCGGGACCTGCGTTCCGCTGGCCGCCAGAAATTTCGCCACGAGTAGCTCAGCTCGCAAGGAGCATCAGGAAGATAACCTCACACTTCTCCGCGCGATCCTAAACTTGACCGCCACGGCGAAGGGTGGACTCGCCGCCTCGCACCTGGGCGGATTGGGGCTCTTCTTACTGTCTGTCATGGTCGACGACGGATTTGAGCTCCACGAGCACGATGACTTGTTGGACTGGGCGATCGACATCGTTAGCACCAGCCAACACGGGGAAGAACGATGGTGGAGTTGGACGTCTGTTCTTGTCGAAGAGGGGCGGTCCGGGTCGATCCCTGCGGTGCTTGACATTGCAGGGCGGCGTCCACGTCTGGTTCGCGGACCGAGGCGGGACATTTCCGACGTCCTGATCACCGCGTACAGGACCGACTCGGCTCATTGGCCTCAACTCCGCCTCGCACTACGAGGCCACCCGAGATCCGTCGAGGCGTTGACTGATAGCGAGTTGACTGGCACGCCTGCGGACACGTCGGAAGTCAGCCGCAATCTTGACCGCGTGCTAAATCTTGTACTCGCATTGCGACGTGCAGAGCGCGCTTTTCAGTCAGCTCAGGTCGAAAAGTTGGTCTCATCAGACGATTCGCTCGATGCTCGCTGGCTGCTTCAGGCTGTTCAGGGGAGTTCATACGATGCAAGCTCGATCGGGGCCCTCGCCTCTGCCGTCTCGCTGCTGGACCCAGTGTTGGGTGCCGGTTTTGCCGAAGCCGCAAACCAAATCGTCCGTAGCGCACCGGCAATCATCGATTCGAGGGCGGAAGGTCGCTTACTCGGCGCCAACGTATCTCCAAGAAGGTTTTAGTAGCGGGAGAAGAGGAACCGGGTCAGCTGCACGATCGACTCCGGGTCGTGGCGTTCGCGCCCCAGAGATTCGACGATGATCGCGCCGAGGATGGCTCGTCCGAGCTGTTCGACGGGGGCGTCGGCGGCGAGCTGGCCATCGCGGATGCCGCCGCGGATGCGCTCGCTCAGGTACTTCTCGACGCCGAGGCTCTCTCCGAGGTGCGCTCCGACACCGGCGTCCTCGGTCGCCGCGGCGACGAGCGATCGCAGCAGCACCCCGCCCTCCGGCGCCTCGAGGATCGAGAGCACGCTGCGCAGCCAGGTCTCGACGTCGGCGGCGAGGTCTCCCGTGTCGGGGACGTCGAAGTCGACGGGGATCAGCCGTCCTTCGGCGAGGCATTCACCGATCAACGCACCGCGCGACGGCCACCACCGGTAGATGGTCTGCTTGCCGACACCGGCCTCCTTCGCGATCCCCTCGATCGTGAGTCGGTCGTAGCCCTGATTGTGGAACAGCCGGGCCGTGGCATCGAGGATGGCTTCGCGCGCCGCCGTGCTGCGCACGGGCCCGCTCCGATGATCGTTCACCACGAGTTCAGGATAACCGCAGAACACTAGACGAGACGCACCGTATGATCATTGATGTCTGAAGGAGATCGTCTTGGCTTCACTGCTCTACCGTCTGGGTTCCCTCGCTGCGCGCAAGGCATGGACGGTGATCATCTCGTGGGTCCTCATCCTCGGCCTCGGGGTCGGCGCATTCCTGACCCTCGGCGGCACGCTCAGCAACAGCTTCGACATCCCCGGCACCGCGTCCGGCGCGGTGACCGATCAGCTGGCGAAGAAGCTGCCCGACACGGCTGGGGGCACGGGAACCGTGGTCTACCGGACCACCGACGGCTCGGCCTTCACGGATCAGCAGAAGCAGGAGATCTCGACGCTCGCATCGAGTGCCGAGGATCTCGACGGCGTGGCCTCGGTCATCGACCCGTTCGAGACCCAGCAGCAGCGGGCCGAGCAGGCCCAGCAGCTCGCCGACGGCAGCGACCAGGTCGAGGGCGGACGGGCGCAACTGGATGCCGGACAGACGCAGCTCGACGAGGGGCGCGCGCAGCTCGAGTCCGGGCTGGAGCAGCTGACCGCAGGCCGGGCACAGGCCGAGGCCGGTGGCGCCCCCGCCGCACAGCTCTCGGCGCTCGATGGGCAGGTCGCCGCACTGAACGCCCAGCTCACCGAGGTCGAGGCCCAGCAGAAGACCATCGACGACTCCCGCGCCGATCTCGACGAGAACGCCGAGAAGGTCGACCTCGGCACGACGCTGCTCGATCTCTCCGACGGCATCGGCGTCGTGTCGGACGACGGCTCGACCGCCATCGTCAACGTGTCGTTCGAGGATCCGCGGCTCGAACTCTCGGAGGAGATCAAGCAGGGCACGATCGAGCACTTCGAGTCGTCGCCGATCGACGGCGTCGAGGTCGACTTCGGCACCGACATCGCGCAGGGCGTCCCCGAGATCTTCGGGGTCGGCGAGGCCGTCGGACTCGCCTTCGCCGCGATCGTGCTGATCGTGATGCTGGGAACGCTGATCGGCGCCGCGCTGCCCATCGTCACGGCCGTCGTCGGCGTGGGGGTCGGTGTGACCGCGTCCCTCGCCTTCTCGGGCGTCGTCGACATGGCATCCGTCACCCCCGTGCTGGGTGTGATGCTGGGCCTCGCCGTCGGCATCGACTACTCGCTCTTCATCGTGAACCGACACCGCAAGCAGCTGCTCAACGGCGTGCCGGTGCGGGAGTCGATCGGCCTCGCCACCGGCACCTCGGGCACCGCCGTGGTCTTCGCTGGCACCACGGTCATCGTCGCCCTGCTCGCCCTCAACGTGACGGGCGTGCCGTTCCTCGGACTCATGGGCACGGTCGGCGCGGTGTGCGTCGCGGTCGCCGTGCTCGTCGCGATCACGCTCGCGCCCGCCATCCTCGGGCTCGTCGGCACTCGCCTGCTCAGCGGCAAGGCCCGCGCCACGATCGGCCAGCCGCACGCCGCGGGCGCGCCGGTGAAGCGGATGTCGACGCTGCGCGCCATCGTCACCGCTCTGGTGAGCGTGATCGCGCTGCTGATCATCGCCATCCCCTCGATGTCGATGCGTCTCGGCCTCCCCGACGGGGCCAGCGAGCCGTCGGACTCCACCAGCTATCGCGCCTTCCACGCCGTCGAGGAGCAGTTCGGCGAGGGAGCCAACGGACCGCTGCTCGTCACCGCGACCCTCGACGAGGCGGTGAGCGATGACGACCTGCTCGCCACGCAGGTCGAGGTCGCCCAGAAGATCGCCGACCAAGACGACGTCGTCGCCGTCGCCCCGATCGCGACCTCCGACGACAACACGCTGCTCGCGTTCCAGGTGCTGCCCGCCGAGGGACCGAACAGCTCGTCGACCGAGAAGCTCGTGCAGGACATCCGCGCGCTGCCGCAGCTCGACGGCGGCATCACCCTGGGCGTCGCGGGTCAGGCGGCGACCAACATCGACATCTCCGAGTCGCTCGCCGGCGTCCTGCCGCTGTACCTCGTGGTGGTGGTCGGGCTCTCGCTGCTCATCATGATCGTCGTGTTCCGCTCGCTGCTGGTGCCGATCATCGCGACGGGAGGCTTCGTGCTCTCGCTCTTCGCGACCTACGGCCTGATCGTCTCGGTGTTCCAGTTCGGCTGGGGAGCCGACATCATCGGCCTGCACAGCACGGGACCGATCCTGAGCTTCCTGCCGGTGATCCTCGTCGGCATCCTCTTCGGGCTGGCGATGGACTATCAGCTGTTCCTCGCATCCGGCATGCGTGAGGCGTATGTGCACGGCGCCTCGGCACGCGATGCCGTGGCGCAGGGCTTCCGCGCCGGCCGTTCGGTCGTCATCGCGGCGGCGCTGATCATGGTGTCGGTGTTCGGCGGCTTCATCTTCTCGGAGTCGACCATCATCCGCTCGATCGGCTTCGGACTCGCCTTCGGCGTGCTGCTCGACGCCTTCGTCGTGCGGATGCTGCTCATGCCGGCGCTCATGCATCTGCTCGGACGCTCGGCCTGGTGGCTGCCGCGGTGGCTCGACCGCATCCTGCCGAACGTCGACATGGAGGGCGCCGCCCTCGAGCGCGACCACCCCGGCGTGCGGACGGACACGGTTCAGGTGGTCTCACCGTCGGGCGGAGAACTCCCTGTTCGGCGGACCTCTGACAGCTAGGAGACCGCCCCACGCAGAGGACTCCGCCCGCCACGTAGCGCGACCACCCCGAGGTGCGGACCGACACGGTCCAGGTGGTCTCACCGTCGGGCGGAGAACTCCCTGTTCGGCGGACCTCTGACAGCTAGGACACCGCCCCACGCAGAGGACTCCGCCCGATACGGAGGTGCCTCCTGACGGGGAAGACGCCACCCGGGCGTGCGGCAGCAGCGGATGTCGGAGAGGGTCGGCACGCGGGCAGCGGATGTCGGAGGAGCGGCTTAGAGTGTGCGGATGACGTCGGATGCCCGCTCTCGCCTCACCGTGCTGCGCGCCGAGTCCGCGGCTCGGGTCGCGGCGACCGCGGCGACCCTTGCCGAGCTGATGCACGACCGCGAGGGGTCGAACGACGACGACGAGCACGACCCCGAGGGCGTCACGCTCTCGTCGGAGTGGTCACGATTGACCGGGCTGGCCGAAGCGGCGGCATCCGAACTGCGGCAGGTCGACGACGCGATCGCCCGCCTGGATGCGGGTACCTACGGCGTCTGCGCGCACTGCGGCCGACCGATTCCGGCGGAGCGCCTCGAGGTGCGCCCGTTCGCCACGCACTGCGTCGCCTGTGCCGAGAAGCTCGGCCTCTGAGCGACTGCGCCGGGCCGCGAGCCCGAGACATCGAGCACAACGTCGGAGCCGGATTCCGACTCGCCGCGCGCCCGTCCCCGCGGCACGGCGAGTCGGCGGCCGGATCCGAAGCCGTCCCCGGCGCCGCAGCAGACCGATCCCGGCCCGCCCCCGTCACCTCACCAGAGGAAGGTGACGCCGACCGCGAGCCCCGCACCGAGCACGGCGACCGGCCACCAGAGCCAGGCGCGGCGACGAGGCCGGAACGGCAGCGGCGTCCGCGACGCGCGAAGCACGAGCACTCCGATCGCGGCGAGCGCGGGAGCGAGGGCGAGTCCCCACAACCACCCGCCGACCGCGAACCAGGGTCCGCTGTGCCAGAGCAGCAGCAGTCCGAATGTCGCCCAGATCAGGTCGCTGACCGACGGGAGCAGCGCCGTCACCCGGAACGAACGCAACAGGGCGATCAGGCCGAACAGCAGCGCGAGTCCGAAGACACCCCACGCCACGGTCGCCGTCGGGGCGTCGACCTCCGGGATCGGGGCGCCCGACAGGTATGACATCGCGATGTAGTCGGCGGGGGCCACGGTGTTCGACAGGGCGAGGAACGCCGTCCCGGCATCCCGATCGAGAGTGAGCATCGTGCGGAATCCCGCGGTGCCGCCGTTGTGCCACGTCTGCAGGCCCTCGCCCGAGAAGGAGGGCGAGGTGATCCATCCCCACCCGATCTCGGTGCCTTCGCCCATGGGCGCGGTGGGTTCGAGCGCTGCGGCGCCCGGCGCCGTGCCGTCGAGGTTGGCCTGCGCCCAGAGCGCGAGGTCTGCGGCGGTCGTGAAGGTCGACGAGCCGGCCGGCAGGTATCCCTCACCCGACCAGCGGGGTGCACGGACGCCGTTGATGAGGAATCCGGGCACGGCATCGGCCGGAACCTCGTCGGCGGTCGCCGCGACGACCGTGTCGTCCATGCCGAGCGGGCCGGTGATGCGCTCCTCGAGCAGGGTCGCGTAGTCCCCGGCATCCGCTGCCTCGACGAGCGCGGTGCCGAGCAGCGAGACGGCGAAGTTCGAGTAGAGGGATCCCTGATCCGGGTCGACGGGCGCCACCGCGGCATCCGCTATCAGCTGCTCGGTCGTCGTGGTCGCGTAGGGGTTCTCGTTGAGGAGCACACCGGTGACTGCGGCGTCGGCGGCCGTGGCCCCGAGGCCGGGCAGACCCGACGTGTGCTGTGACAGCGAGGCGAGGGTCACATCGCCGGCCGGCGTGCCCTCGAGGTCGGGCAGGTGCTCGGCGAGGGCGTCGTCGGCGCTCACTTCGCCGCGCTCGATCGCCTCGGCGAACAGCGCTCCGGTGAAGGTCTTGGTGATGGATCCGAGCTCGAAGACCGTGTCGGCGGTCGGCGCTCCCGGAGTGCCGGGGTCGGCGTCGCCGAGGCCGGCGAAGACCGCTCCATCGGGGCCGATCTCGGCGACCGAGAGCGAGCGGAAGCTGTCGAGGCTGCCGGGAAGGGAGCGGATGCGGTCGGCGAGACCGGCATCCCCCGCCGTCGAGGCGCTCACCGTCTGGTGCTGCGGGCCGATCGCCGCACCGAGCGCGACACCCACCACGGCGGCGGCGCCGATCCCGGCGAGGATCGCGCGGGTCGGGCGGCGACGGGGCGCCTCCGATCCGCTCGCGCGGACCTCGGGGTCGAGGGGTGTCGAGGGGGTGGTCACGGGGGCTCCTCAGCTCGAAGCGATCATGGTCAGGACGAGAAGGGGGACGACGCGCGCCGCGGGAACTTCGTAGTACCCGCGGCGGGGCGAAACGAGCCACCCCGCCGCGACGAGCTGGCGCAGGTGGTGGTAGAGCTGACCGGACGAGGCGAGGTGCTCGAGCTGCAGCAACTCGGCCGTCGTGTGCGCTCCGCGCAGCACCTGACGGACGAGCTCGATGCGAGCGGGGTGGCCGAGTGCCTCGAGGGGGCGTGCGAGATCGCTCCAGTCCTGCGAGAGCAGGGCGTCGGCCATGAGGCCGTACTGCCAGCGGACGGGCCCTGCGGCGGTGTCGACCGCGCCGGCCATCATGACCGCACCCGGCACGCGTCGGCCGAGCTCGTTCACGA